>CABVEG010000295.1 GCA_902497185.1 uncultured Eubacteriales bacterium
CTAATTCATCATGCTCTGCCTGTGATAATAAGTCGGCAGCAACATAAGTCGGATTTGCACTTTCATCGGCAAGAATAAGAATTTCACTTGGACCAGCAACAGAATCAATATTTACATATCCGTAAACACTTCTCTTTGCAAGGGCCACAAAAATATTACCGGGACCAACAATTTTATCAACCTTAGGCACAGATTCAGTACCAAAAGCTAAAGCAGCTATTGCCTGTGCACCTCCAGCCTTATAAATCTTATCTACTCCTGCAATATCTGCCGCAACTATTGTTGTAGGACTGATTTTACCATCAGCTGAAGGAGGTGTTGTCATAACAATTTCTTCAACACCTGCTACCTTGGCAGGAATAATATTCATCAATACACTTGAAGGATATGCAGCCTTACCGCCGGGAACATACACACCTACTCTCTGCAAAGGTCTTATAAGCTGACCTAACATTTCACCGTTTTTGCTTGGTTCAAGCCAACTGTTCATTTTTTGTTTTTCGTGAAATGCACCGATTCGTTCGGCAGACTTTTTAATTACTCTTACAAAATCAGAGTCTACCTTACTATATGCTTCTTTTATTTCTTCTGCTGTTACAAGAATATTATCACTGTTTACATCAAACCTATCAAATTTTTTTGTATATTCAAATAAAGCCTTGTCACCATTTGCCTTAATATCGGCAATTATGCCGTTTACTATTTCTTGAACATTGCCATGCTCAAGCTGTGAACGTGATAATAAGGCATCTACAAGTTTCTTTCCCTCATTATCGTCATATTTAATAATATTTATCACTGTTCTTCACCTACCAACTTTTTTAATCCTTCTATAATTTCCGCTATTCTTTCGTGTTCAAGTTTCATACTTACCCTGTTTACAACAACTCTTGCTGATACAGGACATATATCTGCAAGAACCTCAAGTCCGTTAGCCTTTAACGTTGAGCCTGTTTCTACTATATCAACTATTACGTCACTAAGACCAACTATAGGTGCCAACTCAACACTTCCGTGAAGTTTTACTATTTCAATAGTCTGATGCTTTTTCTGATAAAAATATTCTTTCGCTATATTAGGATACTTTGTCGCAACTACCAAATCCATTGATTTGTCGAGTTTATCTTGAATTTCTTTATAGCCTGCTACGGCAAATCTGCACTTTCCCATTTTAAGGTCAAGAACTTCATAAAGATTTCTTCCTTCCTCAAGAAGTGTATCCTTACCTACAATACCAATATCAGCAGCACCACTTTCAACATATGTAGGCACATCTGATGCCTTAGCCAGGAAAAATTTAAGCTTTAATTCTTCATTTGTAAATATCAGCTTTCTGGAGCTTTCTTTCATTTCGTCACAGGTAATACCCATCTTTTCCAGAAGCTCCATAGTTTTATCAGCCAATCTGCCTTTAGCCAAGGCAAAAGTTAAATATTCCATTATTTTGCCTCCCTTTCCAAAAGACTTATGGCAGTAACTTTTTCTTCGTCGCCGGTCTTTAAATTAATAAGGGCTAAATTATTACCCTCCATTTTTAAAATATATTCAATATTTTTATTTAAAGCATAGGACTTATTTACATCTATATCATCACCAATAAAACTGCACTCAACAGAAATACCGTTGTTTCTTAATTTGTCAGCAAGTTTAAAGGCATTGATTCTATCGCATTTATCATAAACTATAAGATATTTACTGTTGTAACCCTCTGTAACTTCCATAGTTTTCATAAGTTCATTTACCTTTAAGGCAAATCCTACAGCAGGCATAGCTGAACCAAACTTTTCAACCATATTATCGTAACGACCACCGTCTAATATAGACGCACCTGAACCTTTAGCATAACCTCTGAAAATCAAGCCTGTATAATAATCCATAGAGCCTATAACGCCTAAATCAAAAGATACGTATTCAGAATAGCCCATATCCTTTAATATGGAATAAAGCTCTGTAAGATAATTTATTGCAGAAATAGAATTATCATTTGTAACCTTGTTTTTTACATTTTCAATTACATCCAAATTGCCAATTAAAATAGGCAATTCCTGTAAAATATATCTTATATTATTATTTGAAATATTTTCAGCAAGTTCACTTACTGCAACATAATTTTTCTTAATAATATTCTTCTGAATTTCTGCTGCAATTTCATCACTTACATTTGACTCCTCAATTACGCCTTTTAAAAACAAAGCATTGCCTAAATCAATTTTAAAGTTTTTAACTCCGACTTTAAGCAAAGATTTAATAGCAACAGATACAACTTCTGCATCTGCCTCAATGGAATTTACACCTAAAAATTCAATTCCTGCCTGTGTAAATTCTCTTAATTTACCCTGATAATTTTCATTAGTTCTAAACATTCCCTCAATGTAACAGAACTTTAATGGCAGGTCATTTTTGCTATAGG
>CABVEG010000296.1 GCA_902497185.1 uncultured Eubacteriales bacterium
CTGTAATTACGGTGGGCAACAAGGCAAGGGAATTTTTCAAACATAAGAATATTGAAATTGCCGAGTCTTTCAGAGATGTTTCTGAAAATCCTGATTATATAGATGCTTATGTCCTTGGCGCTAAGGCGATTGATATGTATGAAAAGGGAGAGGTTGATGAGGTTTACTTTGTTTATACAGAGTTTATCACTACTTTAACAAGTGAGCCTAAGGCTATTAAGCTGCTTCCTCTGGACCCTGAGGATTTTGATAAGGATGGCGAGTCTCACAGTGCTACATTAACTATTTATGAGCCTGATGAGGAGGCTGTATTAAATTATGTTATTCCTAAGTATGTTAATACTGTTATTTTCGGCGGTATGGTTGAATCTGCTGTATGTGAGCTTAGCTCCAGAATGACAGCTATGGATTCTGCTACAGAAAATGCAACTGAAATGATTGAACATCTTAACCTTGTTTATAACAGAGTAAGACAGGGTGCAATCACTCAGGAAATTACTGAAATTGTAAGCGGTAGTAATGCTTTGGAATAGGAGGAGTGAAATAATGGCACAAAATAATGTCGGCAAGATAATTCAGATTATCGGTGCCGTTTTGGATATTAAATTCTCCAGTGATAATTTACCGGCTCTTAACAACGCTATTGAAATTAACAATAATGGCAAAAAGATTGTTGCCGAGGTTGCACAGCACCTTGGAGATGATGTTGTTAAGTGTATTGCAATGAGTTCTACCGATGGTTTAAAGAGAGGTATGGATGCTGTTGATACGGGAGCACCAATCAGTGTTCCTGTCGGTAAGGCAACACTTGGCAGAATGTTTAATGTAACAGGTGATCCTATTGATGGTAAGGAAGCTCCTGTTACCGAAGAAAGGTGGTCAATCCACAGAACTGCACCAAGCTTTGCAGAACAGAACAACTCAGCAGAAATACTTGAAACAGGTATTAAGGCTATTGACCTTCTTTGCCCATATTCAAAGGGTGGTAAAATTGGTCTTTTCGGTGGTGCCGGTGTTGGTAAGACAGTTCTTATTATGGAGCTTATTACAAATATTGCAACTGAGCATCAGGGTTATTCCGTATTCAGCGGTGTTGGTGAAAGAACAAGAGAGGGTAATGACCTCTATTATGAAATGCAGGAATCAGGAGTATTAAAGCAGACTGCTTTAGTATTTGGTCAGATGAACGAGCCGCCTGGAGCAAGAATGAGAATTGCTCTTACAGGTCTTACTATGGCAGAATACTTTAGAGATAAGGCTAAGCAGGACGTGCTTTTATTCATTGATAACATATTCAGATTTGTACAGGCAGGTTCTGAGGTTTCTGCCCTTCTGGGACGTATGCCATCTGCCGTAGGTTATCAGCCAACTCTTGCAACGGAGCTTGGTGCTTTACAGGAGAGAATTACATCAACTAAAAATGGTTCTATCACATCTGTTCAGGCTGTTTACGTTCCTGCAGATGACTTGACAGACCCTGCTCCTGCAACAACATTTGCCCACCTTGATGCAACTACCGTACTTTCAAGAAGTATTGTTGAGCTTGGTATTTATCCTGCTATTGACCCTCTTGAGTCAACCTCAAGAATACTTGACCCACAGGTTGTAGGCGAGGAGCACTATGATGTTGCAAGACGTGTTCAGGCTATATTACAGAAGTATAAGGAATTACAGGATATTATTGCTATACTTGGTATGGATGAGTTGTCAGAGGATGACAAGCTTGTTGTAAACAGAGCAAGAAAGGTACAGAGATTCTTATCTCAGCCATTCCATGTTGCTGAAAACTTTACAGGCTATCCGGGTCAGTATGTTCCTGTTGCTGATACTATCAGAGGCTTTAAGGAAATCCTTGATGGTAAGCATGATGATATTCCTGAAGGTTTCTTCCTTAACTGCGGTAAGATTGAGGACGCTGTTGAAAAGTATCGTAATGCCAATAAATAATAAGGGGTGATATTATGGCAAATAAATTATCCCTTAAAATTATAACACCTTCAAGAAATATGTTTGAAGGTGATGTAGATATGGTAATTATGAGGACTATGAGTGGTGACGTAGGTATTCTCCATGGTCATCAGCCTATGGTTACTATTCTTGATTATGGTGTTCTCACTATTAAAATTGATGGTGAGGAAAGGCTTGCGGCTGTACTTGGCGGCTTTGCTGAAATCAGTGCTGATGGTATGTCAATACTTACTGATGCTGCTGAATGGTCTAATGAAATTGACGTGGCAAGAGCAAAGGCTGCTAAGGAAAGAGCTGAGGCAAGGCTTAAAAACACTCAGGCTAATATTGATATTCAACGTGCAGAGCTTGCTTTAAAGAGAGCTCTTGTCAGACTTGAGTTGGGAAGTAATAATATTCGTTAATAAAGTAAAAAAGCTATCGTTTTTGCGGTAGCTTTTTA
>CABVEG010000297.1 GCA_902497185.1 uncultured Eubacteriales bacterium
TTATAAGATATTTAATATCCTATGTCAATATTAAAACGACATTATTTATCTTATATTTGGCACCTATATAACATATAATATCTTAAAGGAGTGAGTCTAATGTATGAAGATTTTTTTGCCGAACGTCTTTCGGCATTAAGAGCACAAAAAAAAGTATCCGCCAGAGAAATGAGCTTAGCCCTAGGTCAAAATGAGAGTTATATTAACAGAATCGAAAACAAAAAGGCATTTCCCTCAATGCAGGTATTTTTTTATATATGTGAATATTTGGATATATCTCCAAGGGATTTTTTTGACATAGATTCTTCTGAGCCTAATAAATTAAAGGATTTGATTAAGGATTTGTGCAGGTTAAACTCACAACAGTTTGATACCATATACACACTGGTTAAAGAAATTATAAACAAATAAAAAAGCCGTGCATCAGTATTTTTAACTACTAATGCACAGCTTTTTTGTTTTACAATTACAACGGTGTTCAAAACAATTTCTTACCTTGGCAGCTCTATTACAGGCTTATCCTTATTAGGTCTGTAAAGCACAAATTTTCTGCCTATAACCTGAACAACCTCAGCTCTTGATCTTTCTCCGCATATATAGGCTATATCCTTAACCTCATCAAAGCAGTTATCAAGCACATTGCACTTAATAAGTTCTCTTGCCTCAAGTGCTTCATCACAGCTTGCCACTACTTCAGGAGTAGCACCGTTTTTGCCTATAGATACAACTGAATCAATTTTGGTAGCCATTTTTCTTAAAAATGCTCTTTGTTTACTTGTCATAATGCTCTCCTTTAATGATAAAATTCAAATTCCAAATCGTAAATCTTAACTGTGTCGCCTTCCTCAATTCCCTTTTCTTCAAGGGCAGCAATAATGCCCTTTTCCCTTAAATATTTCTGGAAGAAAGCAAAGCCCTTTTCAGTTTCAATATTAGTATAGCCCATCATCTTTTCTACACCAACACCTTCAACAACAAAGTAATGCTCACTGTACTGTTCAATAGTAAAGGGTGCGCTGTCCTCTGCTGCCTCTGCCTCTATCTTATCAAACTCATCATAGTCCTCTTCAAACACAATGTCCTCAGGATAGTCCTTTAAAATGTCTGCAACAGCCGCAAGCATTTCATCAAGACCCATATTAGTTGCAGCTGAAATAGGGAACACCTTTACGGTATCAGACTCATACTTTGCCTTAATTCTTTCAAAGTTTTCTTTTGCCTCAGGAATGTCCATTTTGTTTACAGCAATAACAGTTGGTCTTTCTGAAAGACCTTCCTTATATTTTTCAAGTTCTTCCTTAATTTTTTCAATATTTTCAATGGGATCCGTTCCTTCAAGCGCCGCACCGTCTACAACGTGAATAAAAACCTTAGTTCTCTCAACGTGTCTTAAAAATTCGTGACCTAAACCAATGCCCTCACTGGCACCTTCAATAAGTCCGGGAATATCAGCCATAACAAAATCATCACCCCACTTACTCCTAACAACACCAAGATTAGGTGAAAGAGTAGTAAAATGATAATTTGCAATTTTAGGATTTGCATTTGTCACCATAGAAAGAAGTGTTGACTTTCCTACATTAGGAAAGCCTACAAGTCCAACATCAGCAATAAGCTTAAGCTCTAAAATAACATCATATTCCTTAGATGTTCTGCCTCTTTCAGCATATCTTGGAGCCTGTCTTGTGGGTGTTGCAAAGTGCTGATTGCCCTTACCTCCCTTACCGCCTTTAATAATAACTTTTTTTTCACCATTGTGAGTCATATCAGCCATTATTTTATTTGTAACAGCCTCTCTTATTACAGTACCTACAGGCACCTTAATAATAATGTCCTCACCATCTGCACCCGTACAGTTTCTCTTGCCGCCATCACCGCCCGGAGATGCCTTAAACATTCTCTTATATCTGAAATCCAAAAGAGTATTCATACCCTCATCAGCCATAAAAATAATGTCGCCGCCCTTGCCGCCGTCACCGCCATCAGGTCCGCCGTGAGTTATATACTTTGCTCTGTAAAAGCTTACGGCACCATTTCCGCCGTTACCGCCCTTAATATGAATTTTAGCTCTATCTACAAACATTATTTCACTCCCTCTCCAAACATATGAAATCATCTCTTTTATGTTATGCACATTTTTACTTCACAATTCAATAACTATGAAGCAAAAATCTTCATAACAAATATTTAAAAAGACTGACCTAAAAGCACTTATTAGGTCAGTCCACTTTTTGGTTAATATTAATTACTCAGCTACAGGGTAAACAGAAACCTGCTTCTTGTCCTTACCCTTTCTCTCGTACTTAACTCTTCCATCAACAAGAGCGAATAATGTATCATTACCGCCAATACCAACATTAGTACCCGGATGGATCTTAGTACCTCTC
>CABVEG010000298.1 GCA_902497185.1 uncultured Eubacteriales bacterium
ACTAATCAGTCAAAGGAAAAGCCTCAGGAGGCTGAAGTTATAGCTGTCGGTCCCGGTGCTGTTGTTGACGGTAAGGTAGTTCCTGTGGATGTAAAGGTTGGAGAAAAGGTTATTTATTCTAAGTACGCAGGTACTGAAGTTAAGTTAGATGGAGAAGAATATATTGTTGTAAAGCAGGGCGACATCCTTGCTGTTGTAGAGTAATAATTATATATACTATAGGAGGTAAGTTGTATTATGGCAAAGCAGATTAAATATGGTGTTGAGGCCAGAAAGGCTTTAGAAAACGGTGTAAATCAGTTAGCAGATACTGTTAAGGTAACATTAGGACCTAAGGGTAGAAATGTTGTTCTTGATAAGAAGTTTGGTACTCCTCTTATTACTAATGACGGTGTAACTATTGCTAAGGATATTGAGCTTGAGGATCCATTTGAAAATATGGGTGCGCAGCTTGTTAAAGAGGTTGCTACTAAGACTAATGATGTAGCTGGTGACGGTACTACTACTGCTACTGTTCTTGCACAGGCTATGATTCAGGAGGGTCTTAAGAATATTGCAGCAGGTGCTAATCCTATTATTTTAAGAAAGGGTATGGCAAAGGCTACTGATGCTGCTGTTGAAAAGATTAAGTCACTTAGTCAGAAGGTTGCAGGTAAGGAGCACATTGCTATGATCGCTTCTATCTCTGCTGCTGATGAAGAAGTTGGTACTATGATTGCTGATGCTATGGAAAAGGTTTCTAATGACGGTGTTATTACTGTTGAGGAATCAAAGACTATGAAAACAGAGCTTGAATTAGTTGAAGGTATGCAGTTTGACAGAGGCTATTTGTCAGCTTATATGTCAACTGATATGGATAAGATGGTTGCTAACCTTGATAATCCTTATATCCTTATTACTGATAAAAAGATTTCTAATATTCAGGAAATTTTACCTGTACTTGAGCAGATTGTTCAGTCAGGCAGCAAGCTTTTAATTATTGCTGAGGATGTAGAGGGTGAGGCTCTTACTACTTTAATTGTAAACAAGTTAAGAGGTACTTTCAACTGTGTAGCTGTTAAGGCTCCGGGCTTTGGCGACAGAAGAAAGGAAATGTTAAAGGATATTGCTATTCTTACAGGCGGTACAGTTATTTCAAGCGAATTAGGCTTGGAATTAAAGGAAGCTACCTTAGATATGCTTGGCAGAGCTAAGAGTGTAACTGTAAGCAAGGAAAATACAATTATTGTTGACGGTGCAGGTGACAAGAACGAAATTTCTTCAAGAGTTGGTCAGATTAAGGCACAGATTGAAGAAACTACTTCTGAGTTTGATAAGGAAAAATTACAGGAAAGACTTGCTAAGTTAGCAGGCGGTGTTGCTGTTATTAAGGTTGGTGCTGCAACTGAAATGGAATTAAAGGAAAAGAAGCTCCGTATGGAGGATGCTCTTGCTGCTACTAAGGCTGCAGTTGAAGAGGGTATTATCTGTGGTGGCGGTTCTGCTTATATTCATTGTATTACAGCAGTTGAAGAGGCTACTAAGAACCTTGATGGTGATGAAAAGACAGGTGCAGGCATTATATTAAAGGCACTTGAAGCTCCTCTTCGTCAGATTAGTGCAAATGCAGGTCTTGAAGGTGCTGTTATTATTAACAATGTTAAGGAAAGCAAAGAGGGCTGCGGATTTAATGCTCTTACAGGTGAGTATGTAGATATGTTTGAGGCAGGTATTATTGATCCAACTAAGGTTACAAGAAGTGCTTTACAGAATGCTAATAGCGTTGCTTCAACTATCCTTACTACTGAGTCAGTTGTTGCTGATATTAAAGAACCTGAGCCAGCAATGCCAGCAGGCGGCGCAGGAATGGGCGGAATGATGTAAATTTCTTAAGGCTGAAAATGGAGCTTGCTCCGATTTTCAGCCGAAGAAATTTATCGACGCATTTTATTTGAT
Source organism: uncultured Eubacteriales bacterium (assembly GCA_902497185.1). Lineage (GTDB taxonomy): Bacteria > Bacillota > Clostridia > Lachnospirales > CAG-274 > Gallispira. The sequence goes on from CABVEG010000298.1 coordinate 1,936, forward strand.
GCGAAGCATCAGCCTTGCGTAAGCAAGGTTAAATGCTGAAAGCATTGAAAATAAAATGTGGAGATAGCGGCTAACGGTTTAAGTTAAACTGTGGAAAAATAAGAAAAGAAAGCTCGCTTTCTTTTCCCTGCAAGGCTTGTTATCGACGTACTTCATTCTGACACAGAGTGTCAGCCTTGCGTAAGCAAGGTTAAATGCTGAAAGCATTAAAATGAAATATGGAGATATTGGCTAACACTTGTTAAATTTGATATTCAAATCAAAAGTATTACTTGCTTTTGATTTGAATATCTTATATAATATATATATCGGGGCGTGGCGTAGCTTGGTAGCGCGCTTGAATGGGGTTCAAGAGGTCGCAAGTTCAAATCTTGTCGCCCCGACTTTTTTTATCAGGGAGCATTAATATGTTCCCTTTTTATTATGTAATTA
>CABVEG010000299.1 GCA_902497185.1 uncultured Eubacteriales bacterium
TTATGAAGAAATTAATTGCAGTTATGATGTCTATGCTTATGGTAGCAGGTTTTGCAGGCTGCGGTCAGACAGAGGGTACTGATGAGGCATCAGGCAAGAAGTATGTAATTGGTACTGATACTACATTTGCACCATTTGAATTCCAGAACTCCAGTGGTGAAATGGAGGGTATTGATATGGATCTTTTGGCTGCTGTTGCTGCCGAAGAGGGCTTTGAGTATGAAGTTAAAGCATTAGGATTTGATGCAGCTGTACAGGCATTAGAGGCTCAGCAGGTAGACGGTGTAATTGCAGGTATGAGTATTACTGATAAGAGAAAGGAAAGCTTTGACTTTTCAGAACCATATTTTGACAGTGGTGTAATTATGGGCGTTGCTGAAAATAATGACACTGTTAACGGATATGAGGATTTACAGGGTCAGAAGGTAGCTGTTAAGACAGGTACAGAGGGTTCAGCTTTTGCTGAAAGCATTAAGGATCAGTATGGATTTGAGATTGTTACATTTGAAGATTCTGCTACAATGTATGAGGATGTTAAGTTAGGCAATACTGTTGCCTGCTTTGAGGATTATCCTGTTCTTGGATATGCAATTACTCAGGGTGTTGGTTTAAAGACTGTAACAGATAAAGAGCAGGGATCAAGCTATGGCTTTGCAGTACCTAAGGGACAGAATGCTGAATTATTACAGCAGTTTAATGATGGTCTTGCTAAGTTAAAGGAAAATGGCAAGTATCAGGAAATTTTAGATAAGTATATTGCAGAATAAGGTTAAGGAGTAAATTATGATAGAGTTGTTACAGGAATATTGGCCCTTGCTTATTCAAGCAGGCCTTATGACTATAAAACTGACAGTAATTACATTACCTTTTGCTGTAATATTAGGTTTGCTTGCCTGTCTTTGCGGCTTAACAAAGCATTTTAAGTTTATAAATACCATTTATCTTAATATTATAAGAGGTACTCCTGTTTTAGTTCAGGTGTACGTCGTTTATTTTGGTATTCCGTCATTTATAAAAGATGTTTTTAATGTTCCTTTTAAGTTTACTGCTATTACTGCCGGAGTTATCACACTTAGTTTAAATGCAGGTGCTTATCTTTCTGAAATATTCAGAGGTGGTATTCAGGCAGTAAATAAAGGACAAATGGAGGCTGCACGAAGTCTTGGGCTTCCTTATCATAAGGCTATGACTAAAGTAATACTTCCACAGGCATTTAGAATTGTAATTCCGTCAATTGTGAATCAGTTTATCATTACCCTTAAGGATACTTCTATCATTTCTGTTATAGGTCTGACAGAGCTTACATTTCAGGGTAAACAGATAGTTGCGACTACTTACAAGGCTTTTGCCGTATGGATAATTATTGGTGCACTTTACTTTATTATCATTTATTTGCTGACAAAGCTTTCTAAATACATAGAAAGGAGGGTCTCAATTGATAAAGGTAAAAGTAAATAATTTGCAGAAAAAATTCGGCTCCCTTGAAGTTCTTAAAGATATTAATCTTGAGGTTCACGAGGGTGAAGTTGTCTGTCTTATTGGCCCGTCGGGTTCTGGTAAAAGTACGTTTTTAAGATGTATCAATAAACTTGAAAATCCATCAGGAGGCAGCATTATTGTTGATGACAATGAAATAACCGATAAGAATATTAATATTAACAAGGTAAGAGAAAATGTTGGTATGGTTTTTCAGCAGTTCAATTTGTTCCCTAATTTAACTGTACAGAAAAATATAACAATGGCGCCTGTTGAGCTAAAAAAAATGAGTAAAGAAGAGGCTGACAAAAAAGCTATTGACCTTCTTACAAGAGTTGGACTTGCTGATAAGAAGGATTCTTATCCATCACAGCTAAGCGGCGGTCAGCAGCAGAGAGTTGCTATCGTAAGAGCATTGGCAATGAATCCTGATTTAATGCTTTTTGATGAGCCTACATCAGCACTTGACCCTGAAATGGTTGGTGAGGTTCTAGATGTAATGAAGGACCTTGCAAAACAGAAGATGACAATGATAGTTGTTACTCACGAAATGGGCTTTGCAAGAGAGGTTGCAGACAGAGTACTGTTTATGGATGGCGGTTATATTGTTGAGGAGGGTACTCCTGAACAGATATTTGGAAATCCACAAAATCCAAGAACCATATCATTTTTAAATAAAGTTTTATAACATAAAAAGGGGCTGTTGCAACAGTCCCTTTTAGTAGTACTAAAAATACTATAGATTTATGCTTATTTTGAGTATGGAGCAAGTTCTAATCTTATGAAATATCCCTTGTTATGACTGCATACAGGACACTTTTCAGGTGCCTTTGTCCCCTTATATATAAATCCGCAGTTTAAACACATCCATTCTGTTT
>CABVEG010000300.1 GCA_902497185.1 uncultured Eubacteriales bacterium
GCTGCCTTATTTTTTATATGAATATAATAATAAATTTATTTAAAGAATAATAATGGTGGTGGTGTATATGAATATTTTTGATATTTTAGGACCTGTAATGGTAGGTCCTTCAAGCTCTCATACGGCAGGAGCTGTAAGAATAGGAGCTATTTCAAGAAAACTTTTAAGTGACAGACCTGTTAAGGCGGAAATTTTGCTTCATGGCTCTTTTGCTCTTACAGGTGTAGGGCACGGTACTGACAAGGCTATTGTGGCAGGGCTTTTGGGAATGGATACTGATGATATGAGAATACCTCAAAGTTTTGAAATAGCTAAAGAGGAAGGCTTGGATTTCAGTATAAGCGCTGTAAGCTTAAAGGATGCCCACCCTAATTCTGCCCTTATCAGGCTAAAGGGAGAAAATGGAAGAGAGCTTGAAATTATTGCCGCATCAGTGGGAGGCGGAAGAATAAGCATAGAAAAAATAGATGGTATTGAAACTCATTTTTCAGGAGATTATCCTACTTTGGTTGTTCATAACATTGATCAGCCCGGTCACGTTGCAGAGGTAACATCGGCATTATCTCATCATGCTATAAATATTGCAACACTTAATCTTTACAGAGATAAAAGGGGAGGTTATGCAGTTATGATTGTTGAAACCGATCAGCCTATTCCCGAAAGCGTTGTAAAGTGGCTCGAGCATTTGGAGGGCGTTATTAAAGTAACATACATTAATTTGTAAAGGAGAGGTAATATGAGCTTTGGAAGTGTTAAGGAGCTTTTGTGTGCTTCAAAGGAAAAGAATAAGGACATATGGGAACTTGTATTTGAGGACGATTATAATGAAAGAAATGTGGCAAGAAAAAACTCTTGGGACAAAATGAAAGCAATGTGGATTGCAATGAAGGCATCTTCAGATAATTATGACGGTACAATTAAATCTCACAGCGGTTTGTCAGGGAGCAACGGCTCAATAATGAGAAAATATAAGGACAGGTGTATAAGCGGAAGCTTTATGGGAGAGGTTATGGCTGAGGCTATATCCGTGGCAGAGTCAAACGCCTGTATGAAGTGTATTGTAGCAGCGCCTACGGCCGGCTCCTGCGGTGTACTTCCTGCTGTGCTTATACCCTATGTAAAAAAATATAATGTAGATGAAGACACTGTCATAAAGGCTTTGTATACAAGCGCAGGCTTTGGTCAGATTATTGCTGCAAGGGCATTTATTGCAGGTGCTGCAGGAGGTTGTCAGGCTGAAATAGGCACAGCATCAGCAATGGCAGCAGCAATGCTTGTGTATCTTGAGGGAGGAAGTAATGAACAGTCGGCAGATGCTATGGCTTTTGCTTTAAAAAGTTTATTGGGACTTGTTTGTGACCCTGTTGCAGGACTTGTAGAGGTGCCTTGCGTAAAGAGAAATGTTATTGGTGCAGTTAATGCCATAACAAGTGCAGATATGGCGCTTGCCGGTATTAAATCGGTAATTCCGCCGGATGAAGTTATTGATGCAATGCGGGAAGTAGGTCTTTCAATGCCAAGTGCTCTTAGAGAAACGGGAGAGGGTGGACTTGCGGCAACACCAACAGGTGTTAAAATAGCAAAGTCAATGCCAAGGCTTGGGGAATAATCCTAATAGAAACCCTTACAATTTATGTTGATATTTATTTTAGGCAGATTTTAATAACAGGAGATATATTGTAAAATTAAATTTGAACTTTTAAAAACGGAGAAAAAATTATGCTTTTTAAAAACAAACTCAAAACCTATGACAAAGAAAAACTTACACCTGCTCTTCACTCAAGTATATGTACGGGAGAAAAGGTAGCAGGCTTTATTGATAATAACACAGGGCAGTTTAAGGATATTATGTTAATAAGGAACAAAAAGGACTTAAATTGCTTTTTAATGGAATATGGTATAAAAAAAGAGGATTTAAAGTCTGATTTTTAACAAAATTGGAGATAAAAAATTGTGCACATTACACAAAATTACAAAAAAATTGTTTGACTTTTACCTTTGTGTGTGGTATCCTTTATATACAGTGAGTAATTCATTTGTTACTAACTGCTGACATTTTTATTTTTTTATTTTTTAGGAGGAACTGTTAAATGAAACAAGGAACAGTTAAGTGGTTTAATGCAGAGAAGGGCTTTGGTTTTATTTCAACTGAAGGTGGTAATGACGTATTTGTTCATTTTTCTGCAATCCAGTCAGAGGGCTATAAGACATTAGAGGAAGGTCAGAAGGTTGAATTTGACGTTGTTGAAGGCGCAAAGGGACCTCAGGCTGCTAATGTGGTTCGTTTATAATCAGTATTTAATTTTAAATTTAACATAGATTTTTATATTTATATAGATTTTTATT
>CABVEG010000301.1 GCA_902497185.1 uncultured Eubacteriales bacterium
TTAAGAGCATTTTCTACTAAAGGCTTAACCTTTAATGCTTCTTCATTCCTCCAAGACATACCTCCTATTAAAACTAAGGCATCAAAATCTGTTGGAGCTGATTGAATATCGTAATCAGGAACAACATTAAACCCACCCAATGACTCAACAATGTTCTTTGTTAATGAAACAGTTTTCACAGAATATTTATCATTACCTAAAGCAAGAATTAATGTGGATAAATAAGCAGCCTCCCAGTCAGCATATTTATCCAAAATAACAAATAACACAATTTTTTTCTCCATTGAATAACTCTCCTTAATTAGTTTTTAAGTTATGCTTATATTGATATGAAGCTGCTATTTTAACTCACCAAAAAAATTAACATTACAAAAACTTATTCTAACACCTATATTACTACTATAAATAATTTATAGCAGTTTCCTTAAATACTTTCCGGTATAAGACTCCTCAACATTACATATTTCCTCAGGTGTACCTGTTGCAACAATAGTACCGCCTCCGTCACCGCCCTCAGGACCTAAGTCGATAATATAATCAGCAGTCTTGATAACATCAAGATTGTGCTCAATTACCACAACAGTATTTCCACCCTCCGTGAGCTGCTGCAATATATTAATAAGTCTTCTTACATCATAGCTGTGCAGACCTGTGGTAGGCTCATCCAAAACATAAATTGTTTTGCCTGTACTTCTTTTACTAAGCTCTGTAGCAAGCTTTACTCTTTGTGCCTCACCGCCGCTTAATGTAGTAGAACTTTGTCCAAGCCTTACATAACCCAAACCTACAGCTTTAAGAGTATCTAATTTATTTTTAATTCTTGGCAAATTTTCAAAGAAAACACAAGCCTCATCAATAGTCATATCAAGAACATCAGCAATAGTCTTGCCCTTATACTTTACTTCAAGAGTTTCTCTGTTATATCTCTTACCGCCGCAAACCTCACAGGGAACATAAACATCAGGTAGAAAGTGCATTTCTATTTTTAATATACCATCACCTTTGCAAGCCTCACAACGACCGCCCTTAACATTAAAACTAAATCTTCCTTTACTAAAGCCTCTCACCTTAGATTCGGGCAACTGAGTATATAAATCTCTTATTAAATCAAAAAGGCCCGTATAAGTAGCAGGATTTGAACGTGGGGTTTTGCCTATTGGACTTTGGTCAATATTTATAACCTTATCCAGATTTTCCATTCCGGTAATTTCATCGTACTTACCCGGCTTTAATTTTGCCCTGTTTAGATCTCTTGCAAGAGTTTTATACAAAACCTCGTTTACAAGAGAGCTTTTACCGCTTCCCGATACTCCTGTAACACACACAAAACAGCCTAAAGGAATACTGACATCAATATTTTTAAGATTATTTTCCTTTGCACCCCTAATTGTCAAAAATTCGCCGCTGCCTTCTCTTCTTTCAGCAGGTACCTCTATTTTTTCTCTACCGCTTAAAAATGCGCCTGTTATTGACCTTTCGCATTTTAGAATATCCTTATATTCACCTGCAAACACAACTTCTCCGCCATGCTCCCCTGCATAAGGGCCTATATCTACAATATAGTCTGATTCTTTCATTGTATCTTCATCATGTTCAACTACAATAAGAGTGTTGCCTAGATCCCTTAAATGCTTTAAAGTGCCCAACAGCTTGTCATTATCTCTTTGATGCAGACCAATACTCGGTTCATCCAATATATAAAGCACACCTACAAGACCTGAGCCTATCTGTGTTGCAAGTCTTATTCTCTGTGCCTCACCGCCGCTAAGAGTACCTGCTGTTCTTGCAAGGGTAAGATAATCAAGACCTACATTCATAAGAAAACCTATTCTGGAATTTATTTCCTTAAAAATCTGCTGACCTATAGCCTTTTCTGTATCAGTCCACTCTATATTAGTGAAAAACTGCTGTAAATCCTTAATTGACATTTCAGTAACTTCAGCAATATTTTTGCCTCCAACAGTTACGGCAAGAACTTCAGGTTTTAATCTTCTGCCCTTACAGGTAGGGCACTTAACACTTGTCATATAGGATTCATATTCTTCCTTTGCCGCATCAGATGTACTCTCTCTGTATCTTCTTTCAAGACTTGTAATAACGCCTTCAAAAGCAAAGGTATAATATCTTGTTTTGCCCGCCACCTTATAGGGCACTTTCACTTCTTTACCATGAGTACCATACATTATGGCATCTCTTGCCTCCTGTGGCAAATCCTTATACGGAGTATCCATATCAAAATTATAAATATTCATCAAAGCATTAACAAGAGAATAGGCAGAGGATTCAGGGCTCGCAATGTTTCCCCATCCCATAGCATTTATAGC
>CABVEG010000302.1 GCA_902497185.1 uncultured Eubacteriales bacterium
TTAAAATTTTGGACCCCCAAAATATAAGGGATACACTCCATGCTTATCAAATGGCAAAACGCTGTAATGAAAAAAGGGTTATGGCTGAGTCTGTAAGATGGGGTGAGCGGGGAGCTAGAATAAACTCCATTTCGCCTGGAATTATTGTAACTCCTCTTGCAATTGATGAGTTTAATGGCCCTAGAGGTGATTTTTACAAAAATATGTTTGAAAAATGTCCTGCCGGCAGACCCGGAACAGCAGATGAGGTAGCAAATGTTGCGGAACTTTTATTGAGTGATAAGGGTGCATTTATTACAGGAACAGATTTTATGTGCGACGGCGGAGCTACGGCAAGTTATTTTTATGGACCATTAAAGCCTCAGCAATAAATTAAAATTGTTATGTAAATAGTAAGAAAGGAGCTTTTTATGATAAATAGAAAAAATTACAATAAGATCATAGCCTTTATACTTACTGTTGTAATTATATGCTTTGCATTTGGGACTGCTGTATTTTGGAGCGGCAGACAAAATTCCTTTGCGGCAGATGAAAATACTGTTATTGTGCTTCAAATTGACAATCCTATGATAACTATAAACGGTGAAGAACAGGCTATCGACGAAAGCGGAACAACACCTGTTATAAATGAAAACAGAACTCTTGTTCCTATAAGAGCCATTATTGAAGCTTTGGGAGGAAGTGTTGCATGGAATGGAGAACTTAGAGAAACTATGCTAACATATAATGGCGATGTTATTCGCCTTACAGTAAATTCACCAAAAGCATTCCTTAATGATTCGGAATATACACTTGATTCTTCTCCTGCAATTATTAATGGAAGAACAATGTTGCCAATACGTTTTATTGCAGAGAGCTTTGGTTTTGAAACTGATTGGAATGCAGAAACAAGTACCGTAACAATAAATGTTGATTTAAATGATAACACGGATGGGGGAATAACTGATATGACAATAAATACAGAAAGCAGCACATTGAAAGAAGAAACTAATTCTTCATTACCTGTTGTTTATATGACTACGGATATTACTCCGGAAGCGCTTGTTAAAATATATGAAAAACTTGATTTTAATGCAGAAGGCAATGTTGCCGTTAAAATGTCCACAGGTGAACCGCCTGCAAGCAATTATTTAAGACCTGAACTTATAAAGGATTTGGTTCAGCTGGTTGATGGTACAATTGTTGAATGTAATACAGCTTATGGCGGACAAAGAGCTGAAACAGAAATGCACAAGCAGGTTGCCAGAGATCATGGCTTTACTGAAATAGCTGATGTTGACATAATGGATGAGAACGGTTCTATTGAAATACCTGTTGCCAAGGGTACAAGAATACAAAAGAATTATGTAGGTGCTAACCTTGCAAATTATGATAGTCTTATTTCTCTTGCACATTTTAAGGGTCACGCAATGGCAGGCTTTGGCGGCGCAATAAAAAATATGTCTATTGGCATTGCTTCAGCTAAGGGCAAGTGTTATATTCACAGCGGTGGAACAAGTCTTACAGATCCATGGAATGGTGTTCAGGAGGAATTTTGTGAGGCTATGGCAGATGCCACTTCAGGTGTAGTTGATTATTTGGAGGGCAAGGTAGTTTATATTAATGTAATGAACAGGCTTTCAATAGATTGTGACTGTGACGGTAATCCGGCTGAGCCTGATATGCACGATGTTGGTATCCTTGCATCAACAGACCCTGTTGCTCTTGATCAGGCTTGTATTGATATTGTATACAATACAGACAGAGAAGAAAGCGGAACATTAATTGACCGCATTGAGTCAAGAAATGGCTTACATACTCTTGAACAGGCTGAACAAATTGGCTTGGGAAGTCGTACTTATGAATTGATAAGTATTGATTGATTTTAATATTAAATATATTTAAAGGAGGATTTTATTATGGCATGTTTTGTAGTACCTGCAGTGGAGGCAGTTGTAACAACCGTTGCAGAAAAGGTTATTGAAAAGAAGGAAAATCAGGGAGAGGTTAAGGTAAAAAACGGATTTTCAGGAAAGCTTAAATGGCTTAATAATATGTTGTGGGGAGGTTCAGCATTACTTGCCTTTGAGCATATATGGCACGGTGAAATTGTTCCTTGGTTTCCGTTTTTGACTAATACGGTTAATCCTGTAAGCAGAGCTGAAATGTTACACGAAATGGCAACATCAGGAGTTGGAATGGCTGTGCTTGTAACAGGAGTGTGGATGGCTATTGTAATAGCGTCAAATGTTGTAGAAAAAAGAAGTGTCGAAAAATCTGCCGTAAGTCAGGAGGTATAATATGACACTGCTTATAACAGTATTTGCAGCTATTATTACTACTAT
>CABVEG010000303.1 GCA_902497185.1 uncultured Eubacteriales bacterium
GTTAGATATTGAGAAAAAAAATAATGAATGGCAATCACTTGCAAAAACAAAAGCTGATGAAATTTATATTAAAATATTGACTGAGGCGTTACATAAGTGTCAAGCATATGATGTAAATAAACTGTATTCAAATGAAGAGCTTAAAGATATTTCTGCTTCAAAAAACGATGTTACCGTTACTGTTAATGTTAATTATTTTGATATGGAAAAAATGATTAAAGATATTGCAGAATATTATATTGATGATATTAAAAATCTGGTTGAAGCCGACAGCTTTGAAAAATTAAGTGAAGCAAATAACAGACTTAACTCATATTGTTTTAAGTTTTTACATGGAAATATAGTTGAGAGGGAAACGACTGTTACTGTGAATAGGTAAGAAGCTGAAAGGATTAATACAGCACATTTCTTCGTATAAATAACTTAGCTAAATTATTGACACCATTATTTATATAGAGTATAATGAGTTAACCGAACAAATGTTTATGAATGGAGAAATATATGATTAGTTATATTAAAGGTGAGCTGGTTTATATTGGGGAAAACAACATTATAGTTGACAATAATGGTATAGGCTACAATGTTTTTGTTTCTGCTAAGACAACATATAAATTGCCTCATATAAATAATGAAGTTAAAGTATTTACATATATGGATGTTAAAGAGGATTCATTGCAGCTCTACGGATTTTTAAATATGGAGGAGCTTAATATGTTTAATCTCCTTATTACGGTAAATGGCGTAGGTCCAAAAGGGGCTCTTGCCATATTATCGGACCTTACACCGTCAGACATTTCTTTCGCTATAAGCTGTCAGGATTCAAAGGCTTTGTGCGTAGGCAAGGGTGTAGGGAAAAAAACTGCTGAAATGATTATTCTTAAATTAAAAGACAAAATAAGTACCTTTAGTGCGGGCAGGGAAGATGTTACAATTAGTGCTGATGCATTTACTGTAAACCAGGATGAAAAAAATGATGCCGTTGCAGCCCTTGTTGCCCTTGGCTTTACCAAAATTGAAGCGGCAAAGGCTGTTGAAAGTGTATATACATCTGATATGGATAGTGCAAAAATAATAAGCGCCGCATTAAAGCTGCTTTAGGAGTAGAGTATGGAACGTAAGAAAATTTTAAATACAGGAGATAGAATTATTGCTCCCGATATAAAAGAAGAGGATTTTAAAACAGAAGAAAGCCTGCGTCCCATAACCCTTGATTCCTATATCGGACAGGAAAAGGTTAAAGAAAATATGAGGGTTTATATTGAGGCAGCAAAGCAGAGAGGTGAGGCGCTTGACCACGTTTTGCTATATGGTCCGCCCGGACTTGGAAAAACCACTCTTTCAAATATTATTGCAAACGAAATGAATGCAAATATAAGGACAACCTCCGGTCCTGCTATTGAAAGACCGGGAGATATGGCGGCCATATTAAACAATCTTAATGAGGGTGATATTTTATTCATTGATGAAATTCACAGAGTAAACAGACTTATTGAGGAAGTGCTTTATCCTGCAATGGAAGATTTTGTTCTTGATATAGTAATTGGCAAGGGTGCAGATGCAAAGAGTATAAGAATTGATTTGCCTAAATTTACATTAATTGGTGCTACGACAAGAATTGGACTTTTGACCGCACCTTTAAGGGACAGATTTGGTGTAATTAACAGACTTGAGCTATATACACCTGAAGAGCTTTCCACAATAGTTATGCGTTCTGCAAGAGTTCTCAACATTGACATTGATGAAAAGGGTGCCGTTGAAATTGCAAGACGTTCAAGAGGAACACCAAGAATAGCTAACAGATTATTAAAGCGTGTAAGAGATTTTGCTCAGGTAAAGTATGACGGAATAATAAGTGAGGAAGTAGCTAAGGTTAGTTTGGACATATTAGAGGTTGATAAAAACGGGCTTGACCTTATTGATAAAAAACTCCTTTTATGTATGATTGAAAAATTTGACGGAGGACCTGTGGGTGTTGAAACTCTTGCTGTGTCTATTGGTGAGGAGGCTGAAACCATTGAAGATGTATATGAGCCTTATTTAATACAGCAGGGCTTTATAAAAAGGACTCCAAGAGGCAGAGTGGTAACTAAAACAGGTTATGACTACTTTGGATTAAAAATATTTGGAGGTAAAACTGATGATTAGAATGAGTATTGATGATTTTATATATGAGGTTAAGGAAGAGATGCTTTGCTATGACGAAATAGGTGAGGAAGGCGCTGACAGGTGGGAAGTTGATTTCAGAAAATGGCTTGATAGTCCGGGCAAAAAGGAAAATGTGTCAGGCAGCGGTGAAAAAGCAAAGTTTTTAAT
>CABVEG010000304.1 GCA_902497185.1 uncultured Eubacteriales bacterium
ATCCGTGTTTTTATACTTATATGGGATTAAAAACAATAAATTTTCGGCTAAGTTTTCCATTGTATAATTCTCTGATTTAACAGTTACAATCAAAGATTTATCATAATTCATTTTTATAATTGACATATCTTAAATTACCTCAATTAAGCCATCTTCCTCTACATCATCTGCAACAACTGTATTCTTTTCCTCAATTAGTTCCTCTATTTCAGAAAGATTCTCTTCTGTCAGCTTGCCTCTGTTGTACCAGCTTAAAGCATACTCTTGCACCTTGTAATCAGGCTCATTTCCTACCATACCCTTAATTGTCTTTAAAATAAAATCCTCTAATCTGAACATAATTTATACCTCACTTTCCGTAGCTGTAATAGCCTTAGCCAATTCATTAAATTTGTTGTCAATATACAATTTTGTATCCGCTGTATAATTTAACCTTGTATGAGCACCTTCACTGTTACAAACATTTGTAATACCATAATAAGCCGTAAGCGCCTTGAATTGATTTTGTATTTCCTCCTCAAAAGGTTCAAACACAGGGTTTGAAAGACAAAGATAAATATACACTTCATTATCGTTAAAGAATGTATTAATTTCATCTACAGTATATGTATCTGCTGTAACAATATTTATTTTATTATCTACTGTTCTATTGATTGACCCCTCTGATAAAGCAGATGAATAATTAAAATGTGTGCAAATCCCTGCTTTTATTGAATTGCTGTAATTGCTGTAGTTGGCAGGAGTTTTATAGACTACAAGCCCACGGTTTGGATAGCTTGCAACCTGTGTAATTTCTCCCGTTACTCTGACTTTTTCAACATTTCTTAAAACACCGATTTCCCCATTCTGCTCACAAATTACATCTGCAAAATACTGTTGACCTGTATTATCTGTATAATTGCCTCCTGCATCTACTGCAATTCCTCTTAAAGGCTCTGTTAATGTAATATCAATGCTCTGTCTTTCTCCTGCTGCATAATCGGTCTTTACATCACCCATTTCAACTTGAAAATTCCAAAAGCTGTGAGTGCAGCCGTTCATATTAATTCCAACTCTGAAAGAGAGTAAGCCTGTTTCTTTAGCGACAAATGTAACGTAATTTTTGTTACGTGTAGTATACCAAATATGATTATCTGCATCAAAGGCAGCAGCGTGAACAGTATCTGTAGTGTCACCTTCCGTTCCTGCAACACCATCAGTTTCATAAGAAAATGTATAAGTTACACCTTTTATAACAACAGCTTTATAGCTTACAGGCGGATAATAGGTATATTTATCCTTGTCCGCCGTTAATGTAAGAGGATTGTCTTTCGTGTACTGAGTACTTAGCAGATTTTTATTTGCCGCATAAACACTTGCTGTCAAGCTGTCAAATGGATCCTCAATATCAACAGGAGCTGTCATAGTCGGAGTGCTAGCCTGACTGCTCTTACCATATACATTAATTTCATCAATCTTTTTATCACTTGCATCAGCAACACTAACTACATTCCCCTCAACACTGTTATGTATATTAATAACAGTATTCTTTAAATCCTCTAAGGAGCCTGCTGCACTTTCAGCGCTCTTTTCAGCCTCCGAAGCATATTCAGCAGCATTAATTTCGCTTTCATGAACATTTGCAGCCGCCTCAGATATGTCTGTCATTGAATTATTAACAGTATCTTCATATGTATCCATAATCGACTTCATATTAGTGTAATCGGCATTAATTTCACTTGCTAATTTTACAACCTCTGAATACACTCCCGGACTTGCCACCGTTGGAGCCAGACCGCTGCTTGAAAGCCCTGTACCATAAACATTAATATCTACTGTAGTTGTTGTAATCAGGTCGCCTCCTGTTACAGTAACACTCAAAGTTCCTGCCTCTGTAAGTACTTCCCAAGGGACAGTGCATTCATCATTTACAAGACTTACATCATAATATTTCTCACCCTTATAAAACTGTACAACCCTCGGAGAAATATCATCCCAGTCAGAATTAAAACTGAATTTAGCTGACACATTATTCCTGCTGACAGCAACAATTCTGTTAAGATCAGTTCGCCTAAGGTCAGTACCTGTTACATTAAACGTTAAAACTATCATTCTAACACCTCCTATGCATTAATTACCGTTACAGTATTATCGCCTGACCTAACATAACATAATAACAATGTACTATCCGGAACATAACCTCCTGTTGCAATATCCGCCACAGTCAATGTTTCGCCTTTGTGGTTACGGGCTATGTTACCAGCCATATTAACTTGAATCCTAACAGGTCTGTCAAGATTAATCTCGTCTGCTATTCTTGACAAATATATT
>CABVEG010000305.1 GCA_902497185.1 uncultured Eubacteriales bacterium
TGGAAGCCGTCAAAAAAGGACTTTTGTTGTGGTGTAATTTTGTACTGCCTGCTTTACTGCCCTTTATGATAAGTGTAAACCTGTTAAAGTCAACACCTTTTCCCTTTATGCTGTCAAAATTTTTAAGCCCTGTTACAAATAAGCTTTTTGGTATAAGCAGCTATGGTATATTTGCAGTAATAAGCGGACTTCTCTCCGGTTATCCCATAGGCGCAAAACTTGTAAGTGAACTTTACACAGAAAAAAAACTTACAAAAAAAGAGGCAAACTATCTTTTATCCTTCACAAACAACTCAGGACCTCTTTTTATAACAGGCACTCTGGGAGCAGGTCTTTTAAAGAATACAAGGGCAGGATTATTTCTACTTATTATACACTATATTTCCGCCCTTATTATCGGTACCCTTCTCCCAAAGCCAAAAACTAAAATTACATACTCCTTTTCATATAAAAACTTTAACATAGGCAGAGAATTAAAAAAGAGTATATATAACGGTATTGAAGCTATAGTTATGGTTGGAGGATACATAATATTTTTTTCAATAATATGCAGCCTGCTGCAAAAATTTACTTCAAAATTCAGTTTTAATTCTTATACTAAGGGTATAATTTTCGGTTTTCTTGAAATAACCAACGGCTGTAAGGAGCTGATAAGCATAAACCAACTTTCTTTAAGTCTTATAAGTGGTATTACTGCCTTTGGCGGTTTATCTGTTCACTCTCAAAGTTTAGGTTATATTTCATCAACAGACCTGTCCTCACTAAGATACATATTTTTTAAATTTATACACGGTATTTCAGCATTTATACTGTGTTTTTTGCTATATCCTTTATACGCACAATAAGGGTGTCGACTTATCGGCACCCTTCAAAAACAAAGTTTGAATAGTATTTAGTTGTTAATAGAATCATCATTGTTATATGGAAGAGCATCAACAGGTGGAGCCTGTTCAAAAAGCTCTCTTAACGCCTCTCTCTCACTGAAAATAGAATCTGTTTCCTTTGAAAGGAAGTCAAGCACATTATTAGTTCTCTTACTTAAATTATCAAGTACATTTTTGATCTTGCTTTCAGTATTTGCAAGCATCTGGTCGGCATATTCTATAGCACCTAAGCGCATATCCTCCGCCTTTCCTCTTGCATCATTAATAATAGCCTCTGCTTCCTCCTGAGCTCTCTTTGTTATTTCATGCTCCATAGTCATCTTTTCAGCAGTTTCCTCAGCAGCATTAATAATACCCTGAGCACTTCCGTGAGCATTGTTGATAATAGACTCACTGTTGTGAACTATTCTCTGTGCCTGTTTAATTTCCTGTGGCAATGCAAGACGAATACCGTCTATAATTTCAAGAATTTCCTCTTTAGAAACTCTTATACTGGATGATAAGGGCACCTGTTTTGCCTTATCAAGTAAGTCCTCAAGATTTTCCAAAAGTGTATACACTGAAGATTCCATTTTAATTCCTCCTAATACTAATTAACCTTATTATTTAACTTTTTACTTATTTCATCTTTTATAATCTTAGGAACCATATTATCAATGTTCCCTCCGAATAAAGCAATTTCCTTAACCTGACTTGAGCTGAAAAATAAATACTGGGTATCAGCGGAAATGAAAAGAGTTTCTATTTCATTATCCATAGAGCGGTTAGTAAGAGCCATCTGAAATTCGTAAGAAAAATCAGTTACCCCTCTTAACCCTCTGACTACAATATTTGAGCCTACACTCTTTACAAAATCCACAAGAAGTCCCGAAAAGGAACGAACCTCAACATTTGGATAATCCTTAAGTATAATTTTAAGATGCTCTACTCGTTCTTCAACCGTAAACAAGGGTTTTTTAGACGGATTTTCAAGAACGGCAACAATAAGCTTATCACAAAGTTTTGACGCTCTTGTAATTATGTCCAAATGACCGTTTGTTGTCGGATCAAAGCTGCCAGGATATACGGCAATATGCATATTTTAATCCCCCAGTTTTTCATCTGTCTTTATTGCTGACAGAAAAGTCATTTTAGTTATTTTATAGTCCTTAATCCTGAACACTTCAAGACCTTTGACATCAGGTATTTTATCTTCCTGTGACTGCTCCGCAATAATATAGCCGTCATCAGCAAGTATATTAGCCTTAACAATATATGTAAGGGTAATTTCAACAAAGCCTTTGTTATAGGGCGGGTCCATAAATATAATATCAAACTTATCGCCTCTTTTGCCAAGCCTTGCTATGGCAGATGAAATATCACAATTTAAAATCTCTGCTCTATCCTCAAAACGAACAGCTTTAATATTATCATTTATGACAGAA
>CABVEG010000306.1 GCA_902497185.1 uncultured Eubacteriales bacterium
TTGCCAATAACAATATGACCACAGTTAGCACACTGCCAAATCATATCATTATCCCTTGAAAATACCAAACCGCCCTCAATATTAGCTATAAGTTTTCTATATCTGTCCTCATGCTCCTTTTCAATAGCGGCAACACCTTCAAATAAAGCTGCTATTTCATTAAAGCCTTCTGCTCTTGCCTCCTCAGCAAATGTCTTGTACATATCTGTCCACTCATAATTTTCACCCTGCGCAGCATCCTTTAAATTTTCCATTGTATCAGGCATACCACCGTGTAAAAGTTTAAACCAAAGCTTTGCGTGTTCTCTTTCGTTTCCCGCAGTTTCCTCAAAAATGGCTGCTATCTGATTATAACCATCTTTCTTAGCCTTGCTTGCATAATATGTATACTTATTTGTAGCTTCAGATTCACCTGCAAAAGCTGTCTTTAAATTAGCTTCCGTTTTACTTCCCTTTAATTCCATAATATACCTCCTAAAAAAATATTTACTGTAACATTATAATACCATAATTTTCTAAGATTGTCAAGAATAATAATTATCACTTAATAATATTTTTATATTATTAAGTCAATATAAAGTCGCAAAGAGGGCATCAAACTGACACCCTCTAAAACAGTTATTTAAAAAATCCCTTTTTCTTAGGTGTTATACCCTTCAAACTGTCACCAAACTTCTGTAAGAGTTCCTTTTGCTCTCTCTTAAGGTCAGTTGGTATAACAACCTTCAATGTAACTATAAGATTACCTCTTGACTTATCGTTTCTTACATTATAAGCGCCCTTGCCTCTTAATGTAATCTTAGTACCCGGCTGTGTGCCCGGTTTAATAGTATATGTTTCATCACCATCTATTGTCGGTATTGTAATATCTGCACCAAGTGTAGCTTGAACAATATCAATAGGAACCTCTGTATAAAGGTCGTTGCCCTGTCTTTGGAACTGCTTGCTTGGAGAAACAAGAATCTGAATAAATAAATCTCCATTAGCTCCTCCCTTTACACCTGCACCGCCAAGACCTTTCTTTCTTATAGACTGACCATGAGCAATACCCTTTGGTATATCAACACTTACTGTTTTATTTGACGTAATATTACCCCTACCGCCGCAGTGAGGACACTTTTCTTTAATAATTTTACCCTCGCCGCCACAGTGTGAACAGGTTCTTACAGTCTGTGCCATACCAAACATTGTTCTTGTTGTTACTCTTTCCTGACCTGTGCCGTGACAATTAGGGCAGGTTTCAGCAGAAGTTCCCGCCTTTGCTCCGCTGCCCTTACATTCAGGGCAAGTTTCGCTTACAGGTACATTTATACTCTTTGTGCATCCAAACATTGACTCCTCAAATGAAATAGTCAAATTCATCTGTGTATCAGAGCCACGCTGAGGACCCTTTCTTCTTGAAGAAGAACCTCCGCCAAATATATCACCAAAACCACTGTTGCCAAATAAATCACTGAATATGTCACCCATATCCATACCGCTAAAGCCACCGCTAAAACCGCCTGAGCCCATACCGCCCTGTTCAAAGGCTGCATGACCATACTGATCATAAGCCGCTTTTTTCTGCGGATCACTTAATATTTCATAGGCTTCGTTTACCTCTTTAAACTTTGCCTCTGCCTCTTTATTATCAGGGTTAGCATCAGGATGATACTTCTTAGCCATTTTTCTGTATGCTTTTTTCAGCTCTGCATCCGAAGCACCTTTGCTTACACCAAGGACTTCATAATAATCTCTTTTTGATGCCATAATTTCACCTCTTTACAAATCAGCACAAAAAGTCAGGGCAAAAGCTCTGACTTTTTGCATATTATTAGCCGTCGATAATGTCGTCATCAGCACCTGCGCCGCCTGCTGAGCCCTGTGCATTAGGGTCAACTCCTGCTGCCTGAGCAGCTTCATACATCTTAGTTGAAAACTCCTGTACTACAGAGTTTAATGTTTCACAAGCTGTCTTTAATGTAGCAACATCAGTTTCACTCATATTTTCAGCTGTAAGACCGTCATTTACCTTCTTTAAGTTTTCAACCTCGCCCTCAAGCTTAGCCTTATCTTCAGCACTAATCTTGTCACCTAAATCCTTTAAGAGCTTTTCAGTCTGGAAAATTAAGCTGTCAGCCTGATTCTTTGTATCAACAGCTTCTTTTCTCTTTGCATCCTGCTCTGCATACTGTTCAGCTTCCTTCACAGCCTTATCAATTTCCTCATCAGAAAGATTAGTTGAAGAAGTGATAGTAATATCCTGTTCCTTGCCTGTTCCTAAATCCTTAGCAGAAACCTTAGTAATACCATTAGCATCAA
>CABVEG010000307.1 GCA_902497185.1 uncultured Eubacteriales bacterium
GTCGTTTAATCTGCCGCTGATTTTAAGCCTTACTGCACCATTAGCCTTTACATATACAGGAAGAGGAATTGAGTAATAAGGCTCCTCATAGGAATTATTAAGGGTTGAAAGACTTCTGTCAGCATATTCGGAGGGTATATTACAAAGTGCCACATTTATTGTATAATCATCTAATCTTGTTATTTTATAGGGCACTTCTGAAACAGGTCTGTCTGCCATAGCATCATAAAATCCGTCCCTGCCGTTCCATTTATAGCCTTTGTAGCCCTTATACTGATAGCCTGCATCTCTGCCGTTATAACCCTTTTCACTTGAAAGAGCAGTACCTTCAATCACATTTGCAGAGAATACAACAGCATTTTCAAACTCTATTTTAATGTAAGCTCCCGTTGTTACTTCATTGCTTGGCTGAATAATAAGCCTTGCCGACAGATTTTCACCTGCATATTTTGTGCCCCCTGTTACCTGTATGGTATTTCTTGAGCTGCCATAGACAGCAGAGGTTAATGCAAGTATTAAAGCAAGTGTTAGTAATATCTTTTTCATTTTGTTTTCCTCTTTAATAGGTTTAATTTTACCGGTATTTACAAAGCATCCCTATTTTAGCTCTTTTAAAAATTTCAGTTAAAATAAGCCTTCTTACTTTCTCCATCCCAGCTAACCTCTGCTCCAAGAGCCTCACCAAGAGCTCTGAAAGGAACAAACATTCTGCTGTTTTTTATTTCAGCCTTAACACCGTAATCCATTGTCTTAGCCTTGCCATTAATATAAGCAACTTTAGAGCCTGATGTAAACCTTACTTCATTGCCTTCAAATTTAATAATGGCAGTTTTGGTTTCAGCATCCCACTCAACACAATCCTCATTTCCAACAACACCCTGACTTACGGCTCTTAAAGGAATCATTGCAGAGCTGGATTCTTTTTGAATATAGGCAGGTGAATCTATTGTTATATTTGTGCCGTTTACAATAATTTCACTGCTGCCAATTTGTACTTCAACTTTATTTGAGAGCTTTGTGTTTTCTTCTTTAATTTCAGATGTAGTTGTTTCAGTAGTTGTTTCTGTTGTGGTAGAAGATGTTGCAAGGCTATTATTTACTGTGCTGTCACCCATACTGCTTATAGATGTGCCGTTGCTGTCAATTTCAACAGTAACCTCACCCTTACCGTCACAATCTGCATAAGCAACCATAGGTATTGAATAATAAGGTGTTCTTGTAGAACCGTTTACTGCCTTTAGTGAATCTCCAACATAAATATCAGGTAAATTCATTAAAAATACTTCAATCTGAATATCATTCATTCTTCTTATATAATAAGGCAGTTTACCGCTTGCCGTATAAGGTACAACCTCGTTAAAGCTGTCCTTACCGTTCCACGTTATACCATTTTCAGAATACTGATAGCCCCCTGCCTTATATCCAACCTCTTTAGTATCATTACTTGTGCCGTCAATTATATCCTGAGAAAAAATTTTAGCATTATTAAAAGTAATAATAATTGATGAGCCTGTTTCCACCTCTGAATGAGGAGTAATTTCAAAAGACGCATCAGCAAGAGATGAGCCATCTCTTAAATGCTGAATTTTAGTTACATTGTTAGTTGAAGTGGCTAAGGCTGTAGTATTAAGGGCAAGAGCCATTGCCAAAATTAAAAACAATTTCTTCATAATAATCTCTCCTTCTTTTTAAAATTGAATTTCTCTGTCTACATATACAGGCATTTTTTCTGATGAAATTTCAACATTATTCCCCGTAATATTTACAACATTCTCCTTAAGCTTTTCTGATCCATTCACCTCGCTTAGAACAATAAACTCCACTTTATCCGTATAAATAGTGTCCTCTAAAATATGTCCACCATTTAACACCTCATATTGTACCTTGCCTGAAAGGGTGTAGTCAACTGTAATATGATGCCTTATATGGGAAATTCTTTCAATTAGTCCTGCCGCCTTAATACCCTCCTTAGAGGCTGCGCTATAAGCTCTTACAAGTCCTCCCGTGCCTAAAAGCGTGCCGCCAAAATACCTTGTTACAATAACAATGGTATCCTTAATATCTCTGCCTCTTAACACATCAAGTATAGGCATACCTGCCGTACCTCCGGGTTCACCATCATCAGAATAGCGTTGTATTTGATTTCTATTACCAAGCTGATAGGCATAGCAGTTGTGACGGGCATCCCAATACTGCTTTTTTATTTCCTCTATATATTTAACGGCATCTTCTTCCGATGCTATAGGCTTAACGTGAGAAATAAATCGGGATTTTTTCTCCACAATTTCCGCTTC
>CABVEG010000308.1 GCA_902497185.1 uncultured Eubacteriales bacterium
GACTTTTTGTATTTGATATGAATACTATTTATAAATTTGAAAAGGTTTTAGGGTGTAATTCTTTTTGTGAAACAACTGACAATTCAGCTTATACATGGGAAAACTATTATGATCCCCAAGAACATATAAATGAATTTTATACTAATTTTTTTATTAAAAAGGAAAACGGTCTTTATGAAAGACACGAGGAATTTCACTATGAAAGAGGATATACCATAGACGATATAATTGACCTTATGGAGGATGCAGGGCTAGAGTGTGAAGCTTGTTATGACGAACTTACATTCCATAGCCCTACGGAAAGAAGCCAGAGGATATTTTTTGTAGCAAGAGAAGTAAGTAAAGAAGGAGAATAATATGGACTATATTTTAAGAGCAACTGCCGGTAATGGATCAGTGAGAGTTTTTGTGGCAAATACAAGAGAAACTGTTGAAAAGGCCTTTGAGTATCATAAGACATCACCTGTCATTTCTGCTGCTTTAGGCAGAGCATTGACAGGTGCGGCTATGATGGGCTCAATGCTTAAAGGCGAAGATGATATGCTTACATTACAGATTAAGGGTGACGGTCCTGCAGGAACTATTACGGTTACATCTGACAGTAAATCAAGAGTAAAGGGCTATGTCGGTAATCCAAGAGTTGACTTGCCATTAAGAGAAGATGGCAAACTTGACGTAAGTGGCGCAGTAGGCAAGGGTACACTTACAATAATGAAGGATATGGGGCTTAAAGAGCCTTATGTAGGTCAAATACCTCTTACTACAGGTGAAATTGCAGAGGATTTGACTTACTACTTTGCTAAATCCGAGCAGACGCCTTCTGCCGTAGCATTAGGAGTACTTGTTGACAAGGATTATACAATTAAGCAGGCAGGAGGCTTTATTATACAGCTTATGCCTGAGGCTGATGAGGATACAATTTTTTCTCTTGAAATAAAGCTTCACGAAATGGAGCCTGTTACTGAAATGCTTGAAAAGGGTATGACTCCAGAGGACATTATGGAATACCTTATAGGTGATTTGGAGCCTAACATTCTTGATAAAGTTCCTGTTGAATACTATTGCAATTGTTCAAGAGAGAGAGTTGAAAAAGCTCTGGTATCTCTTGGTAAAAAGGAAATTGCAAAAATTATTGAGGAGGATGGTAAGGCTACATTACACTGCCACTTCTGCAATAAGGATTATGAGTTTAATGAGGCTGATTTGTTAAGACTTATACAGGAGTAAAACATTAAATACTGTGGTAAATATTTTTATTTTTGTAAGAAAATTTTAAAAAAATTTAAAATTATAGTTGACTACAGGCAAAAAATTGTGTATAATTTTGTAGTGTGCAATTTTACTTTTATTGCACAGGATTGATGTAATCGGAGGGAGGGAAGTAACAATGTCTGAAGTTAGAGTTAAGGAAAATGAGTCATTAGATAGCGCTCTTCGTCGTTTCAAGAGAAACTGTGCTAAGGCCGGTATTATGGGCGAGGTAAGAAAGAGAGAGCACTATGACAAGCCTAGTGTAAAGCGTAAGAAGAAGTCTGAAGCTGCAAGAAAGCGTAAGTATAACTAATTTACACAAAGGATAGTGATTGTTATGTCATTGAAGGAACAGCTTTTTAATGACTTAAAAACTGCAATGAAGGAAAAGGATACCATTAGAAAAGAGGTTATCCAGATTGTTCGTGCAGGTGTTCTTCAGATTGAGAAGGACAAAAAAATTGATAACCTTGATGACGACAGCGTTTTATCTGTTATTTCCAAGGAAATTAAAAAGATTAATGATGTTATGCCTGACTTTGAAAAGGCACAGCGTCAGGACTTAATAGACGAGGCAAACAAGAAGATTGAGCTTTTGAAGGCTTACCTTCCCGAGCAGTTGTCAGAAGCTGAAATTGAGGAAATTGTAGCTGAAACTATTAAGAGTGTTGGCGCCGTATCTGTAAGAGATATGGGCAAGGTAATGGGCGCTGTTACGGCTAAGACTAAGGGCAAGGCTGATAACAAGCTTGTTAGCGATGTAGTAAAGAAGATGCTACAGAATTTATAATGAATCAGGGTCGGTTCTGCTGACCCTTTTTTTGTTTTAATGAAAAAATTAGTAATAATTTTTTTAAAAGTGTTGCAAAATTGTTAAGTTAAGTATATAATAAAAGAAATATTTGTAAAATATTAGGAGGAAAAATTATGAAGAAAAAAATTGCTTTAGCATTAGCTACAATTATGTCAATGTCAGCTTTGGTTGCTAATGTATCTGCAGAA
>CABVEG010000309.1 GCA_902497185.1 uncultured Eubacteriales bacterium
TTACTATTATTGTACCACCAACTCTTACTCCGTCAATTTCTGCAATATAGGCTTCAGAGCCTTCAGCTGCAAAGGACTCTTCAATATCTCTTGTAGGAAGAATTGTTTTTTCAAATTCTCCAAACTCTTCTACATAAGCTGTTTGAAAGGCTTCTTGAATTTCGCTTATAAAGGTGTTCTTATCTTCAACAGAAATAATAGGTCTTAAAATTAATTTGTTCATACTTCATTGTTCTCCTTAAATTTTCATAGTCTGTTTAAGTAAAGAAGTATGTCTTTAATCTCTGCCACCCCAGTTCGAGATAGTCATAATATATACATAATTCATTTTTATTATTCTCCCATAGAAAGTATTGTTCAAAAGATCAAGTAGATCTAATTTATCAAGTGGAAAGCAACCGGTGCTTTCCACCTCTTACTATGATATTTACTTATATCTATCCATACCCATTATAATGCCTAAATGTGAGAAAGGCTCAGTGTTTGCAAGGAGCTTTTCGCTCTAGCACTTTTTATACTCAAAAAATTTAGATACTATCTTATACGATTATAATAAAGACTTATATAAAGCTGTAATATCCTCAACTGATGTTTCCTTAGGATTACCAGGTCTGCAGGCATCATCATAAGCAGACTGTGCAAGGAAAGGAATATCCTCTTCCTTAACAATATCCTTTAAGTCAGCAGGAATACCTACGTCCTGTGATAACTTTCTTACTGCATCAACAGCAGCCTTTCTGTATTCAGCCTGAGTCATATTTTCAGTGCCTTCAACACCCATTGCCTTTGCAATATCTCTGTACTTTTCGCCTGTAGCCTCTGCATTGTATTCCATAACAGTAGGAAGAATAATGGCATTTGCAACACCGTGAGGAGTATCATATAAAGCACCTAAAGGATGTGCCATTGAATGAACAATACCAAGACCTACATTAGAGAATCCCATACCTGCAACATACTGACCAAGAGCCATACCTTCTCTGCCCTCAGGAGTATTTTCAACAGCACCTCTTAAATTCTTTGAAATAATTTCAATAGCCTTTAAATGGAACATATCAGATAATTCCCAAGCACCTGCTGTAATGTAGCCCTCAATAGCATGAGTTAAGGCATCCATACCTGTAGCAGCAGTTAAGCCCTTAGGCATTGAGCTCATCATATCAGGGTCAACAAAAGCTACAACAGGAATATCCTTAGGGTCAACACATACCATCTTTCTGTTCTTTGCAGCATCAGTAATTACATAGTTAATTGTAACCTCAGCAGCAGTACCTGCTGTAGTTGGAACAGCAAAAATAGGAACTGACTTATTCTTTGTCGGAGCAACACCCTCAAGACTAACTACATCAGCAAAATCAGGATTGTTAATAATAATACCGATTGCCTTTGCAGTATCCATAGATGAACCGCCGCCTATAGCAATTATGTAATCAGCACCGCTCTGCTTATAAGCCTCAACACCTGTCTGAACATTTTCAATAGTTGGGTTTGGCTTAATGTTTGAGTAAATTTCATAAGCTAAACCTGCACCATCAAGTACATCCGTAACCTTCTTTGTTACATTAAATTTAATAAGGTCAGGGTCAGAACATACAAAAGCCTTTTTAAAGCCTCTGCCTACAGCCTCATCGGCAATGCTCTTAATAGCACCTGAACCGTGATAAGATGTTTCATTTAATACGAATCTGTTTGCCATTTTTAATACCTCCGTAAATAAGTATTTTATCATTACAACTACATTATATTACCATTTTATTACAAAAACAAGACTTTTTTGTTGAATTTTTTATTAATATTGCACATTTTTTCCATTGAGAACAGCAGTAATAAGCCTATCCCCTTCATAACAAAGTTTAAGAGAGAAAAAGGGCTCTTCTTCCTTTATAAGTCTTAAAAATATTTTATCCCCCTCCCACAAATTAAGGTCCATAAGTTTATTTTTATCTATCCATTCCAGCTTACCTTCATTACATTCAATTAAATCACCCTGAAATTCACTTGCAGTATACAGACACATAAATTCCGTTTCATAATTATCTGCATTAAATGTTACAATTCCCCTAAATCTGTATTTTTTAAGAATTAATCCCGTTTCCTCCCTTACTTCTCTTATAAGGCAGTCCTCAGGACTTTCACCCTCCTCAAAATGTCCGCCTACTCCTATCCATTTATCCTTATTAATATCATTTTTCTTTGATACACGGTGAAGCATTAAATACTTATTATCCTTTTCTATATAACAAAGTGTAGTC
>CABVEG010000310.1 GCA_902497185.1 uncultured Eubacteriales bacterium
CAGTAGGAACACCCAATCACAACACCTCTAAGCAACAAATGTCCCACCCGTCAAAGTCAAATCCATAGTATAAATTCCATGCTCAAAGTTATGAACAGCCTTTTCAATAGTCATATAGGCATTAACACTTATATCCCCCAGAGTCATTTGAACAGCAACACTAGCCCCTGCTCTAGCCCGGGCACAGCCAAAAACCCCATTTAAAGACAAATTTCTAGTCTTTTCATTGTATAGAGTTAAAAGCTCCTTGCCCACAACATCGGGATACTCCTCCTCATCCAGCTTTTGAGTAAACTGCAAAACGCCCCATTGACTAATATTGTTACCATCCTGATAAATATATTCCTTACGTTCACCGCTTTCACCGTCATCAATATAAAGCTGTATCTTGTTATAAGTATTGCTGTCAATAGTAGATGAATAATTAAGGTCCTCAGCCATATCCTCAGTCAAAAGCAGATCCAGCTTCAAACTGTTCACATCCCTTAAAGCAAGCCTGCCAAAATCATCGTATATAAAATACATTTTTCCCGTATTATCAAGGGTTTCATCAAGAGCATTTTGAATAATATCAAATAAGGTCTGATTATCCTCTATTTTCTTTGGTATAACATAACCCGTATTATCAATATCACCCGTATTAAGCATATAATCCTCAGCAATCATTTTATAAAGCTCATCTGCACGCTTATTTGTATAAATGTATGTATCCTTGTTTTTAAAATACCTAAGCTGGTCATAAGCGGTAACAGATATTAACCCGTCTTTTCTTCTGGACTTTGTAAACACATATCCATAAAATACACCAACATCATTGTGCTTAAAAATAACGGTATCTCCTTCCTGAAAGTTAATAACATTGTCCTTTACAACAGTAAATTCAAGACTTGAAGGGCTTCCCTTTCTGTAGGTTTTCCAAGCAATTCCATCCTGAACTATTGGTACAAACATTTCATTGTTATGTACTATATAAAGATTATAAGCACTACCTGTATCCTCCGTACCTACATATTCCTTTTTAACACCGCCGTCACCTGTTACACTGGCAATTACAACACTTGTAAGCTCAGTTTTAGAGCCACTGCTTTCTTTTACATCTTCAGTTATAATGTATACATCGGCGCTCTGCTTTCCAAAGGCTAAAGCCTCATTGTGGGAATTAAAGAAAATATCTATTCTGTTACCCTTAATTGCACCGCCCGTATCCTCTGCATAATAAGTCTTACCGTTAATTTGCACCTTACTGCCCAGTGGAATAACACTTGTATCAACAGCTATAGTATGATTAGCCTTTGCCTTTACACCGCTTGCAGTAATACCGTCAGTTTTTCCGCAGCATATTACACAGGGACAGTAAGCAGTAAGAGTAAATTTTCCAAGGTATCTTTTTACTATTTCAGTAGAGGTTTTACTGCTGGAACTGCCTGAATCCAACGCCATACAGGCATGTCCCGATCTTCTATATACACCATCCTTACCTGCTGAACTGTCCAAGCCTATATATACACCGCCTTTTTTTGCTGCATTTCCCGAGCCAATATGAGCAGCATCGGTATAAGCCTTAAATAAACCCGTAGCAAGGAGCTTTGATTTTAAAGTGCTTGTATTACCGTCAGCACTCATATTAACACCTGCAAGTATATAACAGCTTATTATAATGGAGGAGCAGTCAAAATCCCCTGAGCCTCCCTTAACCTTTTTGTTGTTAGCAAGTATGGAGTTTAAACCGCTCCATCTTCTGGGCTGAGAATAGCCGTAATTGTCATCATTAATAATCTGTGACATGTAAGAAGCAGCAGCCTCAGCAATGTCAGTATCCGTACATTCCAGATACACATTCCAAGGATAGCTGTACCATGATTTTTTGTTTATTTCACTGCCTGTCTGGTCGCCTTTTTTTGCACCCGTAATACCATTGTTTTCATCACTTGATGCCTGACCAATATAGCCCATAATATCACCTTCTTAACTTTAAATTTTTAATAACTGTAATTTTTCAGCAGAAACACTTCCCTGAAATTACACAAAAAAAGCACTCAACATAATTAGTCAAGTGCTTGAAATTCATATATAAAAGTACCGCTTAATCAAAGACTAAGCGGCACACGATAACTAAAGGAATACTTGGCAGGCGTGCCATTCTCCTGCATCTCTCGGGTTTCCCCTGTCAAGCCATCGGCGTGTAGACGGACACGAAATCTTCTACCTCAAGCATCCTTTATTATTGTACTTAT
>CABVEG010000311.1 GCA_902497185.1 uncultured Eubacteriales bacterium
AATTAATAAAAGAAATTACTAAAAATATAAAATAAAGCACAAAATTAAATTAAAAGGGGTATACTAATGATAAGATTTTATAACTGTAAAATTCTGACCCTTGATAACAGTTTTGATATAATTGACAATAATGAACTATGGGTAGAAAATGATAAAATTTTTTATATAGGCGGAAAAAAAGAGGGCAGTTTTGAAAGAGAGATTAATTGTCAGGGCAACTTAATTATGCCTTCATTTAAAAATGCTCATGCACATTCACCAATGACTTTTTTACGGTCCTATGCCGATGATTTGCCTCTTGATAAGTGGCTTAATAATGCTGTTTTTCCTATGGAGGCAAAACTTAATGAGGACGATGGAGTGTGGCTTAGTAAAATTGCAATTATGGAATATTTAACAAGCGGTATTTCGTCAGCCTTTGATATGTATTTCCTGCCTAAATCCATTGCAAAGGCAGCAGATGAAACAGGCTTTAACTCTGTCATATGCGGAGCTGTCAATAATTTTGTAAGCAGTCCTAAGGAGCTTGAAGAGGATTATGAATTTTATAACCATTATAGTAAAAATATTTCTCATCAGCTTGGCTTTCATGCAGAGTATACTACAGATATTGAAATATTAAGGGCTATTGCTGAAATATCAAAAAGGCTTAAGGCTCCTGTTTCTGCTCACTGTGCTGAAACAGAAAAGGAAGTTAAGGAGTGTATTGAACGACACGGTAAAACTCCTGTGGAGCTTTTTTATGATTTGGGTCTTTTTAGTTACGGTGGTTCTCTTTTTCACTGTAATTTTTTAAGTGACAGAGATATTGAAATAATAAAAGCAAATAGTATTTATGTTGTTACAAATCCTGCATCAAACTGTAAACTTGCAAGTGGTGTTGCACCAATAGCAAGACTTATTGATGAAGGTATAAATGTTGCCATAGGTACAGACGGACCTGCAAGCAATAATGCTCTTGATATGTTTAGAGAAATGTATCTTGTTACTGCACTGCAAAAACTTGTAAATAGGGATGCTGCATCCACTCCTGCCGAAAAGGTACTGGAAATGGCTTGTTCAACAGGAGCAAAGGCTATGGGTATAGACAGCGACTGCCTTAGAGAGGGTAAAAATGCAGATATTATAATGCTGGATTTAAAAAGACCTAATATGCAGCCAATAAACAATATGGTAAAAAATATTGTTTACAGCGGAAGCAAGGATAATGTTATAATGACAATGGTAAAAGGCAAAATTCTTTATGAATATGGAGAATTTAACATAGGTACTGAACCTCGTCTTGTGTATGAAAAATGTCAGCAGATAACGGAGAGAATAAAAAATGATAACCTTTGAAACAGTCAAAAAGTGTGAAGAATTAAATACCTATATTAAAAAGGCAGATGAAAGCCTTGGTGCTCTTGGCTTTACGGAGCATAGCTTTGCTCACGTTACAAAGGTAGCTGTTCAGGTGGATTATATATTAAGTACCTTAGGCTATAGTCAAAGGGAGTGTGAGCTTGGTAAAATAGCAGGCTATATGCACGATATAGGAAATGTTATAAACCGAATAGACCATGCCCAAAGCGGTGCTGTAATGGCTTTTAGAATACTTTCAAAGCTTGGAGCTGATGCAGAGGATATTGCTGATATAATAGCGGCAATAGGCAACCATGATGAAAGCACTGCCTTTCCTGTTAATCCTATTGCAGCAGCACTGATATTGGCTGATAAATGTGATGTAAGATACACCAGGGTAAGAAACAGGGATTTTGCGACATTTGATATTCACGACAGGGTCAATTTTTCCGTAAAAGAAGCTGATATAGTTATAACAGAGGATAAAACGGAAGTTATTTTATCCCTTGTAATAGATACTGAATTTTGTTCAGTAATGGACTATTTTGAAATATTTATAGGCAGAATGCTGCTTTGCAAAAAGGCGGCAGAAAAACTAAATTTAAGATTCAGATTAGTTGTAAACGGACAAAAATTACTTTAAGGAAAGGAAGCATTAAAAATGGCTAAGTCAAAGGATAAAGATATTAAGACTAATGCTATGAGAATACTTGAAAATAATAAAATAAATTTTGAGGTAAATACCTATGAATGTGATGAATTTATAGATGGCTTGACTGTTGCAAAGCATAATGGTCAAAATCCGGAGCAATCCTATAAAACTCTTGTAACAGAGGGCAAAAGCAAGAATTATTATGTTTTTGTGATTCCCATTGCAGAGGAA
>CABVEG010000312.1 GCA_902497185.1 uncultured Eubacteriales bacterium
GACGGCACATCCCATTACGGCAACCTTAATATCCTTGTTAATAGTCTTGCATCTTTCTTCAACCTTATTTGCAAGACCTATTAAGTCTATGCAGGTTCTTCCGCAGGTTGGGCATGATACAAACTCTATACCAAATTTTCTCAAGCCTAAATCCTTTAATATTGCCTTAGCAACTCTAACCTCATCAATACAGTCACCTGTAAGTGAAACTCTAATAGTATCACCTATACCCATTGCAAGTATTGCACCAATTCCAACAGCAGACTTAATTGTACCTGACCATGCAGTTCCTGATTCAGTTATGCCTAAATGAATAGGATAATCAACTTCTTTAGATAATAAGCTGTAGGTTTCAAGAGAAAAAGGCACATTGGAAGCCTTTATTGAAATAACTATATCATAAAATTCAAGTTTTTCTAAAATTCTAACGTGTCTTAAAGCACTTTCAACAAGACCTTCAGGTGTAACCTCACCATATTTTTCAAGAATATCTTTTTCAAGAGAGCCTGAATTTACACCTATTCTGATTGGTATATTTTTAGCCTTGGCTGCCTCAACAACAGCCTTAACCCTGTCCTCGCCTCCAATATTTCCCGGGTTAATTCTGAGCTTATCAACACCATTTTCAATAGCCTTTAGTGCCAATCTGTAATCAAAGTGAATGTCAGCTACCAAGGGAATGTGAATACGTTTTTTAATTTCAGATATAGCATTAGCTGCCTCCATATCAGGAACAGCAACTCTTATAATTTCACAGCCAGCCTCTTCAAGCGCTAAAATCTGCTTAACAGTTGCCTCAACATCAGAGGTTTTTGTATTACACATAGACTGAATGGCAATAGGATTGCTACCACCAATAAGTACATCACCAATTTTAACAACTCTTGTTTTTCTTCTTTTGATAAAATCCATAATATTTCTCCTTTACAACAGCTTTAACACATCATTGAACGCAATATACACTCCCAATGCCATTAAAAGAGCAAAGCCTATAAAATGAATAAATCCCTCTATATTCTCAGGAACTTTACGCCTCGTTATAAGTTCAATAAAACCTATAACAATTCTGCCTCCGTCAAGGGCAGGCAAAGGAAATAAATTAAGTACTCCCAAATTTGCGCTTAACAGAACAGTCAGTTCACACATTGATAAAACAACTGCAGCCATACCAACTTTAACATTTTCGGTATAAACTTCACCTACTGCCGACGTTACACCAATAGGACCCGACAATTCTGTAACTGCAAGTTTTGCTGTAATTAGTCTTACAAAACTTATTACAGTTGCCTTAATTAAAAATATAACTGACCAGAAAGCTCCTACAATATATTCCCAAAGCTCTCCCTTAACAATATCACCATAGTCTTTATGGAATACGTTAATATATGGCGCTTTTACTGCTAATCCAATACCATAAACATAACGTTCATCTATTTTGGTTGGTGTAATAGTATACTTAATTCTTTCACCATTTCTTTTTACAACTATTTCATCAGATACATTACTATTGTTTTTAAAAAACTCTATTTCCTGACTGCTGTGAACACTATGTCCGTTTACCCCTATTATTTTATCTCCTACTTGAAGCCCGATTTCAGCAGCAGGAGTATTCTCACTAACATTTGTAATACTTGTGTTTGATATAGGTGCACACAAACTGATTCCTGCCATAAGTACAAAAGCAAGGACAAAGTTCATAAAAGGACCTGCTAAGCATATAATGATTTTTTGAACAGGAGTAGTATCATTAAATGAAATTACATCAGTTCTACCTTCAACGTATTCCTCCATTCTGCAAAAACCACCTAATGGTAAAATTCTCAAATTATATGTCGTATCACCTTTCTTAAAGCCCCATATTTTAGGACCCATACCCACGGCAAATTCAGACACAAGAACCTTAAACTTTTTAGCAGCAATCATATGTCCTGCTTCGTGAATAACAACAATAATCGTAAAAATTAATAAAGTTAATATAACAGACAATTATTTCACCTCTAAAGTTTTTGTATACTCTCGTGCCCATGCATCAGCTTCAAGGACATCATCAAGAGTATAGTTATACTTAACATTATATGCATTCATTGCCATTTCTATTAGTTTTGGAATATCCGTAAAACCAATTTCCCTGTTTATAAATCTGCTTACGGCAATTTCATTTGCCCCGTTTAAAACAGTCGGCATAGTTCCTCCTGTTTTAATTGCCATGTAAGCAA
>CABVEG010000313.1 GCA_902497185.1 uncultured Eubacteriales bacterium
TTACTGTAGGAATATTTCTAGCAGCTACAACTGCGTTATTATTGTTATCTTCAACTACTACTAAAGCCTTAGCTGCATTTAAGTTATTTAAAACTGCTGCCATTTCCTTAGTCTTAGGATTTACTGTTAATTCATCAACAACAACAAGCTTGCCGTCATTAACCTTAGTAGTTAATGCAGACTTAAGAGCTAATCTCTTAACCTTCTTGTTTAACTTGAATGAATAATCTCTTGGCTTTGGTGCAAATACAACACCACCACCGGTCCACTGTGGTGAACGGATAGAACCCTGTCTAGCTCTACCTGTACCCTTCTGTCTCCATGGCTTTCTACCACCGCCACGAACTTCTGCACGAGTTAAAGCACTCTGAGTACCCTGTCTCTGATTTGCAAGATACTGAACAACTGCCTGATGCATAACGTGAGTGTTTACCTCTACTGCAAAAATATTATCATTTAAATCTATTGTACCAACTTCGCTGCCGCTCATGTTGAACATTTTTACATTTGCCATTAGGTCTTCCTCCTTCCGTAAAGATTAATTAAGCCTTTACGCTATCCTTAATTACAAGTATTGAACCCTTGCTTCCGGGTACTGCACCCTTAACAAGTAATAAGTTCTTCTCAGCATCGGCCTTAACGATTTCAAGGTTCTGAATAGTTACCTTTACAGCACCCATGTGACCTGCCATCTTCTTACCCTTCTTAACTTTACCGGGAGTAGTAGCAGAACTCATAGAACCAACAGCTCTGTGGAACTTAGAACCGTGAGCCATAGGACCTCTGTGCTGACCGTGTCTCTTGATAGGACCCTGATAGCCCTTACCCTTAGAGATACCTGTTGCATCTACCTTGTCACCTGCTGCGAAAACGTCAGCCTTGATTTCAGCACCGATTTCATAACCTTCAACTGAATCAAATCTGAATTCCTTAAGAACCTTCTTAGGTTCAACATTAGCCTTTGCGAAGTGACCCTTTGCAGGCTTGTTTACTCTGTTTTCCTTTACATCACCGAAACCAACCTGAATTGCTTCATAACCGTCGTTTTCAGTTGTCTTAACCTGTGTTACAACACAAGGACCTGCCTCAAGAACAGTTACAGGAACAAGTAAGCCGCTCTCATTGAAGATCTGTGTCATACCAATCTTTTTAGCAATAATTGCCTTCTTCATGATTTTTACCTCCATCATAAACTCTACAGCGGATTATTCCCTCAAGAATAATCATTCTAGGTTTACATAAGGCTTTTTCTTATATAAACCAAATTTCTTTGAACTTTCTTTGTGAGCACCAGTCTCAGTCTTATTAAAGCATCTTTAAAGTAATGTCAACGCCTGCTGGTAAATCAAGTCTTGATAAAGCATCAGCAGTTTTGCTTGTTGGCTGTAAGATGTCAATAAGTCTTTTGTGAGTTCTTAATTCAAACTGCTCTCTTGAATCCTTATACTTATGAACAGCTCTAAGAATTGTTACAACTTCCTTCTTTGTAGGAAGTGGGATAGGACCACTGATTTTAGCACCTGTTTTCTTAGCTGTTTCAATAATCTGAGCAGCTGACTGATCGATTAACTTATGATCGAATGACTTAAGACTGATTCTAATCTTCTGATTAGCCATAAAAAAAGTCGCCTCCTTTTCGTACTTTTAAACTTCTAGCACGACAAGTGGTGACTGCACACTTATCCGCAGTAAGGGCTTGCAACTCAAGGCATAAATCTGCCTCTCCCTCAATTCTGCTTCAATATTAGCACAGTGACCTTGTCGCCCGGTTTCATTGAACTGGACATTGCTCCATGAAAAAACCTCTGTAACCTATGTGTTTATCAGCTACAGAGCAACCTTTCACTTCATCGCTCTTAATGTCACAACAATAGTATTTTACCATAGTCAAACTCCAAATGCAAGCATTTTTTTTGCTTTTTTCGTAATTTTTTCACCAAATTTAAGTATCCAAGCACACATTTTTTTGTACAATTTCCACATTAATATTATATTTCAACATAATGAATTAAGTTTCCATTATCCTCAATCACCTTAACAAGGTCACCAAAGCTAAGCCACACCGTTGCATTATTCAGGTTAGGATGAAAGCCTGCACACTCCACACCGATAAGGTCCTTGTCAAATACAATTTCAACAGCCTTATTTTTATCATTTATCACTCCAAATGGTGAT
>CABVEG010000314.1 GCA_902497185.1 uncultured Eubacteriales bacterium
TTACATTGATGTTCTTATTCCAAGAGGCGGTGCAGGTTTAATTCAGTCTGTTGTTAAAAATTCAACGGTTCCCGTAATTGAAACAGGTGTAGGTAATTGTCACGTTTTTGTTGATGAAAGTGCTGATATTGAAAAGGCTGTAAATATTATTGTTAATGCCAAGGCTCAAAGACCGGGAGTTTGTAATGCTGCTGAAACTATGCTCGTTCATAAAAATATTGCAGAGAAATTTTTGCCTAAGGCAATTGAGGCTTTAAGAGAAAAAAATGTAGAAATAAGAGGCGACAAGGCTGTTAAGGCTATTATCAATGATGTTGTTGATGCAACTGATGAGGATTGGGCAACAGAGTACCTTGATTATATTCTTGCCGTAAAGGTTGTTAAGGACATTGACGAAGCTATTGACCATATTACAAAGTATTCAACAGGTCACTCAGAGTGTATTGTAAGTGAAAATTATACTAATACACAGAGATTTTTGCAGGAAATTGATTCTGCCGCAGTTTATGTAAATGCTTCCACAAGATTTACAGACGGCAATGAATTTGGATTTGGTGCTGAAATTGGTATTAGTACTCAGAAGCTCCATGCAAGAGGTCCTATGGGCTTAAAGGAGCTTACCACTACCAAATATCTGATTTATGGCAACGGACAGGTCAGAAAATAATGAAGTATGAAAATATTGTAGAAGGAAAATTTATAAGACGTGATAACAGATTTATTGCACAGGTTGAAATTAACGGCAATATTGAAACCTGTCACGTTAAAAATACGGGAAGATGCAGGGAGCTTTTAATTGAGGGGGCAGAGGTATATCTTGAACCCAGCACAAATCCTGAAAGAAAGACTAAGTTTTCTCTTGTTACTGTAAACAAAAATGGCAGACTTGTAAATATGGATTCACAGGCTCCCAATAAGGTGGTTGAGGAGGCAATAAAGGAAGGCTGGCTTTTTAGTAATGCTACTTACTGCAAAAGAGAATATACCTATGGCAATTCACGATTTGATTTTTATATTGAAAGAGGAGAGGAAAAGGCTTTTGCTGAAGTAAAGGGGGTAACTCTTGAAAATGACAATGTAGTAAGTTTTCCTGATGCACCAAGCGAAAGGGCAGTAAAGCACCTTGATGAGCTTGCTAAATCTGTAGGCGAGGGATATAAGGCTTATGTTATATTTGTTGTGCAAATGAGTGATGTGAACTATTTTGTGCCTAATAAGATTAATCATAAGGCTTTTGCCGATAAACTTAAAGAGGTTGCCAATGAGGGAGTTAAAATTCTTGCCTATGATTGCAAAGTTACAAGAGATGAGCTTGTATTAAGAAATAATAGAGTTGAAGTAAGAATTTAGAGCTTTAAAAATTTTGTATCAAAAGTATCACGAAATTATTAAGGAATAGAATTTATTTTTAAGAAGAAATTTTTCAAAATTTAAAATACGGTATTCGACATTTTAACTGTCGAATACCGTAGAAAATCTTGTTGTATTATTTGTCAGAAACTGACGGACATATAGAAAATTCTATAGTGCCAATATTTACTTTAATTTTGGCTGTTTTTCATTATTAATATCACATCATCTAATTTTAATTCACAATCGGAATTATAATCTGACATGGCAATTTGCGTAGGAGTTAATTCACCTATATTACTTATATATTTTAAAAGCATTGCCGCATCTGCGTTATCAATCTTACCATCTCTGTTTACATCACCTGCTAAAATTGTGTTGCCGTCATAAAAAGCAATAATTTTAGCATCGGGAGTATCGATATTATCTCCGCCTACTTTAACAATATATGCCTTAACTGTATCAGTCCAGTCAGCAAGCTGAAAATTAAATGTAAAAGTATTGTCTGCGGAAATCTCAGGTGCAAATTGATTGATATAGGTTAAATCTTCCACATAAGTTTTATCATCAAGGGAAGTTGATAAAACTGTAATATTTTGACCCTGTTCTGCATTTTGAATACTGCACTCAACTTCAACGGCACCGTCGGCATTTTGTTCAGCCTTAGTTATGCTGATTGAAGAGCTTGCATATACACTTGCACAGAAAGCAAAAGTAAATACAGAACATAATATAAAGTTAAATAAAAATTTTTTCATTCAATAACCTCCGTTAATAAAGTCACATAGTTGTTGTTAAAAAGTTATATGACCTATTGAGAACTT
>CABVEG010000315.1 GCA_902497185.1 uncultured Eubacteriales bacterium
GTCAGTTTGAAACTGTTCATGGTACTATACAGACACCTGTATTTATGAATGTAGGTACAGCAGCAGCCATAAAGGGTGCTGTGTCAACTGAGGATTTGCAAAATATAAAGTGTCAAGTGGAGTTGTCTAATACTTATCACCTTCATTTAAGACCGGGCGATAAGGTTGTTAAACAGCTTGGAGGACTTCATAAATTTATGGTATGGGATAAGCCTATACTTACTGATTCAGGCGGATTTCAGGTGTTTTCACTTACAACACTGCGAAAGATAAAAGAAGAGGGAGTATATTTTAATTCTCATATTGACGGACATAAAATTTTTATGGGACCTGAAGAAAGTATGACTATACAGTCAAACTTAGCATCAACTATTGCTATGGCTTTTGACGAATGTCCTCCTGCTCTTGCTGACAGAAGCTATATTCAAAAGTCTGTTGACAGAACAACACGTTGGCTTGAAAGATGTATAGCTAAAATGAAAGAACTTAACTCACTTGATGATACAATTAATAAACATCAGCTTTTATTTGGTATTAATCAGGGCGGTATACTCAATGATATAAGAATTGAACATGCAAAAAAAATAAGTGATTATGATTTGCCCGGCTATGCCATAGGTGGACTTGCTGTAGGTGAAACTCACGAGAAAATGTATGAAGTAATTGAAAATGTAGTGCCGTATTTACCTAAGAATAAGCCTACATATTTGATGGGTGTGGGAACTCCTGCTAATATTCTTGAGGCTGTTGACAGGGGAGTGGATTTTTTTGACTGCGTATTACCTGCAAGAAATGGCAGACATGCTAATGTATATACAAATAGGGGTAAATTAAATCTTCTTAATGCAAAGTATGAGCTTGATGATACACCTATTGACGTTGAATGTCATTGTCCAACCTGTCAAAAATACAGTAAGGCTTATATAAGACATCTTTTCAAAGCAAAAGAAATGCTTGCTATGAGATTATGCGTTATTCATAACTTATATTTTTTCAACAATATGATGGAAGAAATTAGAAATGCTCTTGATGAGGGCAGATTTAAAGAATATAAAAAAATGAGGCTTGAAGGCTTTCTTGAAAATGATGTAAAAAGGAAATAATAAAATTTATTTTAAATATACAGAAAGGAAATAATTATGGCTATTAAAAGAATTTTTGTAGAAAAGAAAAAGGGCTGTGATATTGAGGCTAAACAGCTTCTTGCTGATGTAAGAGAAAACCTTGGTGTTTCAGCTTTAGAGGACTTAAGAATACTTGTCCGCTATGATGTTGAAGGTATGAAAGAGGTAAACTTCAAAATTGCGGAAAAAACTGTGTTTTCTGAGCCTCCTGTTGATATAATTTACAGTGAAAATTTTCCTGTTGCTGATGACGAAACATACTTTGGTATGGAGTACCTTCCCGGACAGTATGACCAAAGAGCCGATTCCGCTATGCAGTGTATACAAATAATCGGTGGTAATTATGAGGCTCTTATTGCCTGTGCAAAAATTTTTGTATTAAAGGGTAGGCTGTCTGTTGAGGATATTGAAAAAATTAAGCAATATTGTATTAACCCTGTTGATTCCAGAGAGGCATCAAAGGACAAACCTGAAACACTTAAAATGAATTTGAATATTCCTGAAACTGTAGATACGCTTACAGGATTTATTGATAAAAGTGAAAATGAACTTTTAAAAATGAGAGCTGATATGGGGCTTGCCATGAGTGATGCGGATATAATCTTCTGTCAACAATATTTTAGAGATACCGAAAAGAGAGATCCAAGCATTACAGAAATTAAGGTAATTGATACTTATTGGTCAGACCATTGCAGACATACTACATTTGCAACAAATATTACTGATGTTAAGTTTGAAGATGGTAAGTATAAGAAGGTAATTGAAGACGCTTATAAACTTTATCTGGATTTAAAGAAAGACTTAGGCAGAGAAAACAAGCCACAATGCTTAATGGATATTGCAGTTATGGGTATGAGAGCATTAAAGGCTCAGGGCAAACTTGCTAACTTCGATGAGTCAGAAGAAATTAACGCATGTAGCATTGTAGTACCTGTTGATATTGACGGTAAAACTGAGGACTATCTTATAATGTTTAAGAATGAAACTCATAATCATCCTACTGAAATTGAGCCCTTTGGTGGCGCAGCTACCTGTATA
>CABVEG010000316.1 GCA_902497185.1 uncultured Eubacteriales bacterium
CCCGAAGCATACGGGACTTGCTTTGCGTAGCAAAGTTGCTTGTAAGAGCTTTGCCCGACCGAGGCTGGTCGCAAAACTTTGTTTTGCTGCTCGCCCAAGCAGCCAGGGACGGGGACTGGTTTGTGTGCTTGCATAGCAAGAACGCAAACTACACGGCTGGTCCCCACCTTAGCATACTGCAAGAAATGCAAGCATTTCTTGCAAGCGTGTCGACTTTATCGACACGCAGAAATGCGCAGTTCAAAGCCTGCGCATTTTTAATATTCTAATCTCCAAATGAAATACCAACTTTTCTGGCTGCATTTATTACCTGATCATCGGCAGGCACAGTTTTAAGTTTTCCTGCAACCTCGCTTAAAGGCACTGCAACCACTTCATCATTTTTCATACCTACCATATAGCCAAACTTCTTAGCCTTTATAAGTTCCGCCGCAAAAGTTCCAAAGCGTGTACACAAAACTCTGTCATAAGGATTAGGAGCACCTCCACGCTGAACATGTCCGGGTACTGCAACTCTCACCTCATGATTTGTTATAGCCATTATCTCATCGGCTACTCTGTAGGCAATAGACGGCTGTTTCATATTTTCCCTGTATGCCTTAAATTCTTTTTTGTTCATTTTGCTTTCAGCTACGGAAATTGCACCCTCTGCAACTGCAACTATGGAAAAGCCCTTGTTATTTGCAGTTCTCTTTTCGATTTCCTTTTTAACTTTGTTAATATCGTAAGGAATTTCAGGAATAAGAATAATATCCGCACCGCCTGCAATACCTGAATAAAGTGTAAGCCAGCCTGCTTTATGCCCCATAATTTCAATAACAAATATTCTGCCGTGAGATGTAGCCGTTGTATGAATTCTGTCAATAACGTCAGTTGCAACATCAATGGCTGAATTAAAACCAAATGTTACATCCGTGCCCCAAAGGTCATTGTCAATAGTCTTTGGAAGCGTAACGACATTAAGCCCCTCTTCTCTTAAAAGATTTGCCGTCTTATGAGTTCCGTTACCGCCTAAAATCACAATACAATCCAGGTCAAGTTTTTTATAGGTTTCTTTCATAGCCTTAACTTTATCAATACCATTTTCTTCAACAACCTGCATTTTCTTAAAAGGCTGTCTTGATGTTCCTAAAATTGTACCGCCTAATGTAAGTATACCGGAAAAATCTTCTTTTTTAAGCTTTTTATATTTTCCCTCAATAAGCCCCTTATAGCCGTCAAGTATACCATATATTGTTACATCGTCAAGTTCATTATAAAGGGTTTTTGCAACGCCCCTCATAGTGGCATTTAAGCCCTGACAGTCACCGCCGCTTGTAAGCATAGCAATCTTCATTCTTTTGTCCTCCTTTAAGCATTATATTTATTGTAACACATTATTGTAAAGTTTAATTATAATTTCTGCAAAATATATTTAATATATAAATCCACAATATCAATATTAGTGTAGGTATACACCATTCTGCTGCCTACCACATCTTCAATTTCGTTAAATACCATTTCACCGTTATTAAATACAAAGTCAACACCTACAAAGTCAAAATCAAAAAGTTTTATTACTTTATTTACTTTTTCAATTTCCTCATCGTTTAAATTGTAAACCGAGGCACTTCCCCCTAAGCAAAAATTACTTCTAAAATCCTTGTCTGACACTCTTAGCATAGCAGTTATTATTTTATCGCCTATTACATAAACTCTGACATCCTTGCCTTTGTCTGTGGCTACAGCTTGAATTACATAATTATCACCTTCATACAACGGCATAAGTGCCATAAGCTCATCATAGCTTTTTGCCATATTCACTCTGTCACCGCCATGACTGTTTTTAGGTTTAATAACAACAGGATATTCCTTAACATAATCAACATTATAATACGTTGGCAATATTTCAATACCATTTTCACTTACAAACTTATATGTAAGCGCCTTATCATTACATATTTCAGAAACAAAACCATTGTTAAAGCACTTTACACCTAAGTTTTCAAGTTTTTTTGTAATATCAGGTCTTATTGCCCTTACTATAGCAAAATTAGGCAAAAAATTAAAATTAATTTCATCAGTATAAACAAGGCTTAATTCAATATTATTTTCTTTAAAATAACGCTTCATGTATGTTGGATAATATCCACG
>CABVEG010000317.1 GCA_902497185.1 uncultured Eubacteriales bacterium
CACTAAATATTGCTTATAGCTATACAGAAAAAGAAGTGTTAGAAACAATGGCTTATATAGACAATAAAGTAAGAGAGGTTGTTAAGATTGCAAATACCTTTCAAAGTGATTATGGCAAAGCTAAAGCAGTTTATGAATATTTAATTGACAACTATAATTATGATTGGTCTTTAAGTAATATAAATGAATATGAATTATTCAAAAGCGGTAAAGGTGTTTGCTCAGCTTTTAGCCTTGCTTATAAAGACATTTTACAAGAATTAAATATACCTTGTGAGGTTGTAATCTCAAAGGAAATGGCTCACCAGTGGAACATCATACAACTTGACGGAGAATGGTACAACGTTGACGTTGCTTGGGGTGATATGTATAGTACCAATAGTTCTGATAGGTATAGCTGTTTTGTAAAGTCAGATTTCTTTATGGGGTTACTTGGTCACACTGGTGGCATAGCCGAAAATGGAGTTAAGTGTAGCAATAAAAAGTATGATTTAGAGGTTTAACATTATGACAAAAATATAGGAGGATATAAATATGTGTAAAGTAATAGCGATAGCAAATCAGAAAGGTGGAGTTGGTAAAACTACCACAGCAATTAATATAGGTGTAGAATTAGTAAACAGAGGATACAAGGTACTTCTTATAGATGCAGACCCACAAGGCAGTTTAACATCTTCATTAGGATGGAAAGAGCCTGACACTTTAGATATTACAATTTCAACCCTTATGGGTAATATAATTCAGAATAAAAGCATTGAAAACTATATCCCACTAAAACACTTAGAGGGTATTGACGTAATTCCTGCGAATATTCAGCTTTCCGGAATTGAATTGACCTTAGTTGGAATTATGAGCAGAGAAACCGTCCTCAAAAGGTGTATAAAGCCATTTAAAAACAGATATGATTACATAATAATTGATTGTCAGCCATCATTAGGCTTATTAACAATCAATAGCCTTGTTGCTGCCGATGAAATTATTATCCCTTCTAAAGCTGATGAAACAAGTATTTGCGGAGTTGAAGCCTTCTTGCAGACGGTAGATATGATAAAGAATAATGCTCTTAATGAGAATTTAACTGTTAA
The DNA here is from genome assembly GCA_902497185.1 of uncultured Eubacteriales bacterium. Taxonomy (GTDB): domain Bacteria; phylum Bacillota; class Clostridia; order Lachnospirales; family CAG-274; genus Gallispira. The sequence continues at coordinate 1,086 of CABVEG010000317.1, forward strand.
GGGTATATTGATAACAATGTTGGACAGACGTACAAATTATCACAGGCAGATGCTTGATAAGTACAAAAATTTACCTATATTAAATGCAAAAATTCCAATGAGTATCAGAGCTGCTGAATTAAGTTCTTTTGGATGCAGTATATTTATGCACGATAGCAGAGGAGCTGTTGCAAGAGCTTACAAAGATTTGGCAGAAGAATTAATTTCAAGTTATACAAACACAAGAGAAATGAGGTGACTATATGACTATAAGCGGATATGATGCTTTATTCAACTCATCTGTAGCTAACGAAAACATCGTCAAAATTAATATTAATCAACTACATAGCTTTAAAAATCATCCATTTAAAGTAGTTGATGGCGTGGAAATGGATGACCTAGTTGAAAGCATTCGCAACAAGGGAGTTATCAATCCCATAATTGTAAGAGAATGTACCAACTCCGATGGATATGAAATAATTGCAGGACACAGACGAAGTAGAGCTGCTGCATTGGCTGGACTTACAGAAATTCCTGCATTAATAAAAAATATTTCAGACGATGATGCCGTAATCGCAATGGTGGACAGTAACATATATAGAAGTGTTATATTACCGTCAGAAAAAGCTCATTCATATAAAATGAAACAAGAAGCGTTAAAGCATCAAGGGAAAAAAGGAATTAATACAAATGATGAAATTGGTAAAAAATTCGGAGATGGTGAAAGAAATGTACAGAGGTATATAAGGCTTACATATTTAATTCCAGAGCTTTTAGAACTAGTTGACAATAATAATATTGCTTTGATGCCTGCTGTAGATTTAAGCTACATTGACAAAACAGGACAGGATTTATTATACAGATATATTAAGGATAACAATGTTTACCCTAATTTAAAGACAGCAAAATCACTTAAGGAAGCTTATAAAAACAGCAACCACCTCACCGTAACAATGATTGGAGAAATATTAAAAAAGAAATCCTCCAAAACCGGACATACGTTTAAATTATCAAATGATATTGTAAACAAATATTTTTCCGATATGG
>CABVEG010000318.1 GCA_902497185.1 uncultured Eubacteriales bacterium
ATTTATCGATATATAATTCATTAATATAACCATTCATTAAAGAAGGGCTATATTAATCGCAAATTTTACTTAGTATTGTTTCTGCTCTTTTTACTCCCTCTTTATTTATTGAATAATGCATCCATTTTCCCTCCTTTCGACTTGTAACTATGCCCGAATCACACAATATCTTCATATGATGTGATAGTGTAGATTGACCTATATTCATACTTTCCAAGAGATTACAGGCACATTTTTCTCCATTTTTCAATAGCTCAAGTATTTCCCAACGGTTTGCATCACACAAAGCCTTAAATACTCTTGCCTTTTCGCTATATTTATCCATAATTTCACCTCCCTATTTATTATATATCTATACATCTATATTTGTCAATATGTTTATAAAAAAAAGGAAGCCCTTTTACAAGGACTTCCCTTAAAGGAATTTTATAAAAAACGAACTTAAATTAGAACTGATCTACGCCCTGAAGAGCAGCGAAGTTAGTTTCACCTGTTCTTACCTTAACAACGTAATCTACACCGTATACGAAAATCTTACCATCACCGATATTACCTGTGTAAAGCGCTTCCTTGGCAGCCTTAATTACATCAGCAACAGGAACCTTAGCAACAACAACCTCAACCTTGATCTTAGGAAGTAAGTTAGTTTCAACCTCAGCACCACGGTAGTACTTAGTATTACCCTTCTGAATACCACAACCCATACAGTTTACAACTGTCATACCTGTGATACCACATTCCTCAAGCTTATGCTTAAGAAGCTCAAATCTGTCCATCTTACAGATAATTTCTACCTTATTCATTGAACCTTCAGAAGCAGGTGCAGCCTCATCAGTAACAACCTGTACAGGTACAGCAACATCAGCAGGTACAGTACCTGCAGCAGAAGCAGCAGAACCGTTAACACTTACAGATGGCATAAAGTCAGCATAAGAACCTGAAGTTAAACCATGCTCAAGAGCATCAAGACCAATAATTTCTTCTTCCTGAGTAACTCTAAGACCAACTGTAGCCTTAATTGCAAAGAATACAATAGTCATTACTACAGCAACAAATATACCAACAGATAAAACACCAACTAACTGTACAAAGAATCTGCTTGGATCACCTGTAATGAATAAACCACCCTCTCTGCCGAAAAGACCTACGCAAAGAGTACCGAATAAACCACAGACACCATGAACTGCAACAGCACCAACAGGGTCATCAACATGAATCTTATCAATAAATTCAACTGCAAGAACAACAAGGAAACCTGCAACTAAACCAATAATAGCAGCAGCCCAAGGGTCAACAGCTGAACATCCTGCTGTAATAGCAACAAGACCTGCAAGAGAACCGTTTAATGTCATTGAAACATCAGGCTTACCATACTTAACCCAAGTGAAAATCATTGTAGTTGTAGTTGCAACGGCAGCAGCAATGTTAGTTGTCATAAATACATTTGCAACATCCATACCCTGCTCATAACTACTTAAACCATAACTTGATGCAGGGTTAAAACCAAACCAACCCATCCAGAGAATGAATACACCTAAAGCACCAAGAGTTAAGCTATGACCCGGAATAGCCTTTGGCTTACCGTTCTTGTCATACTTACCAATACGAGGTCCAAGAATAGCAGCACCGATTAAAGCTGATATACCACCAACCATATGAACTGCAGTAGAACCTGCGTAGTCATGGAAACCGGTCCAAGAGCCGATTGTAAGAGTTGATAACCAGCCGCCGCCCCAGATCCAGTGACCTTCAATAGGATAAACAACAGCACTTATTACTGCTGAGTAGATACAATAAGAAGAAAACTTAGTTCTTTCTGCCATAGCACCTGAAACAATAGTAGCAGATGTTGCACAGAATACTGTGTTAAACATAAAGTGAATCCAGAAAGGAACTGAGCCTGTGTCATATTCGCCGCTCATTACAAATAAATCAATGCCGCCGAATACGCCATTGGCACTACCAAACATTATGCCATAGCCAATAATCCAGAAAACAATGGAACCTATTGCAAAGTCCATTAAGTTCTTCATAATAATATTACCTGCGTTTTTTGCTCTGGTGAAGCCTGTTTCTTTAAACAAAATATAAAAAATTAAG
>CABVEG010000319.1 GCA_902497185.1 uncultured Eubacteriales bacterium
TCGTCCGTTGTAACTACAAAGATAGGCTAAATTAAAATTTACCATCCTAACCCAAAAGGAAGGAGAAAATCAAAATGTACAATCCAAAATCATTAAAAGCAGAGGAATTTATATCACACGAGGAAATATTGGATACACTTGCTTATGCTGATGCAAACAAGGACAATATTGAATTAATTGACTCAATTATTGAAAAGGCTAAAGAAAGAAAGGGTTTATCCCACAGAGAGGCATCTGTTCTCTTAGCCTGTTCAGATGAGGCAAAAAACAGTGAAATTTATGCTCTTGCTGAACAAATTAAAAAGGATTTTTATGGCAACAGAATTGTTATGTTTGCCCCACTCTATCTTTCTAACTATTGTGTAAACGGCTGCGTATACTGTCCTTATCATCTTAAAAACAAGCACATAGCAAGAAAGAAACTTACTCAGGATGAAATCAGAAAAGAAGTTATTGCTCTTCAGGATATGGGACACAAAAGACTTGCAATAGAGTCAGGTGAAGATCCTGTTAATAACCCTATTGAGTATATTCTTGAATGTATTAAAACAATTTACAGTGTTAAGCATAAAAACGGAGCTATTAGGCGTGTTAATGTAAATATTGCCGCTACTACCGTTGAAAATTACAGAAAGCTTAAGGATGCAGGCATCGGTACATATATTCTTTTTCAGGAAACATATCATAAGGAAAGCTATGAACAGCTTCACCCAACAGGACCTAAGCACAATTATGCTTACCATACAGAGGCTATGGACAGAGCTATGGAAGGCGGAATTGATGATGTAGGCTTAGGTGTTTTATTCGGTCTTGAAAAATATCGTTATGAATTTGCCGGACTTTTAATGCATGCAGAACACTTAGAGGCTGTTCACGGTGTAGGTCCTCATACCATAAGCGTACCAAGAATAAGACCTGCTGATGATATTGACCCAACTGAATTTACTGATGCAGTAAGTGATGATATTTTTGCTAAACTTGTAGCCTGTATAAGAATTGCCGTTCCTTACACTGGTATGATTGTATCAACAAGAGAAAGCAAAAAAACAAGAGAAAAAGTACTCCATTTAGGTATTTCTCAAATAAGCGGTGCATCAAGAACAAGTGTTGGTGGATATTGTGAGCCTGAAGCTGAGGATGACAACAGTGCACAGTTTGATGTTAGTGATAACAGAACTCTTGATGAGGTTGTAAACTGGTTAATGTCTATGGGTTATATACCTAGCTTCTGCACTGCCTGCTACAGAGAAGGAAGAACAGGTGATCGTTTTATGAGTCTTTGTAAATCAGGTCAAATTCAGAATTGCTGTCATCCTAATGCTCTTATGACGTTAAAGGAATATCTTGAGGATTATGCATCTGAGGATACCAAGAAAATTGGTGAGGAATTAATAGCAAAAGAAATTGAAAACATACCTAAGGAAAAGGTTAAGGCTATTGTTAAGGATTACTTGTTAAATATTCATAAGGGAAAGAGAGATTTCAGATTTTAGGAGGTGGCTATATGAGCTTAAATGATACACCAAAGTCAGACAGAATACATATAGGTATTTTTGGCAGAAGAAATGCAGGAAAATCCAGTATAATCAACGCTATTACAGGACAAAGTCTTGCTATTGTATCAGATATTAAGGGGACCACCACCGACCCTGTACAAAAAGCTATGGAGCTTTTGCCTTTAGGTCCTGTTATGATGATCGATACTCCGGGTATTGACGATACAGGAGAGCTGGGCGAAAAGAGAATTGAAAAAAGCTATCAGGTTTTAAACAAAACCGATATTGCCCTTCTTGTTGCTGATGGCACAATCGGACTTCAACAGGAGGACAATGATATAATTAAGGCATTTCAGGAAAAAAAGCTGCCCTATTTAGTTATACTTAATAAATCAGATATGGTAGCTGATAGATATGAAATTGAAAACTCTATATGGGTAAGTGCCAAAACAAATGAAAATATATGGGAACTTAAAGAAAGAATATCACAGCTTGTACCTGCTGATAATATGACTTTAAAGATTATTGGCGACAAACTTGAACCTAATGATTTGGTTGTGCTGGTTGTGCCTATTGACAAGGCTGCTCCAAAGG
>CABVEG010000320.1 GCA_902497185.1 uncultured Eubacteriales bacterium
TTAAGTTTTGCTTAACAGTACTATAAGCTACAAATTTATTATAACATTATTGTCGTATTTTGTCAATCTATTTGTTATAAAATTTAAATACAATTTTTTAATACAATTAAAAAGCCCCCTGCGCCAACAGGAGACTTTCAATAGATACTATAACCTTCGGTGTATTCAAAGCGCGATATAATATCCCTCAACAAGATAATTATATCACACTTTAAAACACCCCGCAAGGTGTTATTTTTATACAAAAAAATAAAGGAGTGATATTATGGCAGTAAAAACAAACGTTGAAAAAGGCAAGTATAAATATTATAGGGTAACAGCAACAATAGGCACAGCTCCCGATGGCAAACCTATTAAAAAGGAATTTTACGGCAAAAACCAGAAAGAAGCTATTGCTAAAAGAGATGCATATCTAGCAGAAATTAATAAAGGGCTTTCTTTAGACTATGACAAAATAACATTAGGCGAGTTGATGAAAACATGGCTTTTTGAATATGTCAAAGTACATACTGCGCACAATACCCTATCAAGATATATGGATATATATAATAATTATATAAAAAACACAGAACTTAACACAAAAAAACTTTTGGATATTAAGTTTCTGTATCTGCAACAATATTACAATAAAATACATAACGAGGGAAAATCTTCAAGCCAAATATTTAACCTAAATAAACTATTAAGAAATTTCTTTAACTTTTGTATTACAAATTCTTATATGCTTACAAATCCAACCTTTAGAATTGTAATACCTAAAGATGAATTACAGGAAAACGCAAAGAAAAGCATTGACATATTCACAGATGATGAAATTAAATTAATTACACAAAACTGCAACGGCTATATGTATTATTTTTTTAAACTTGCTCTTGCTACAGGAATGAGAGAGGGAGAATTACTCGGACTTGAATTAGGTTCTGTAGATTTTGATAAATTAGAAATTACAGTTAAACAAGCCCTAAAAGAAGTTAATATTTACGAAGACGAAAATACATCAAAACGAGAGTTGCAACTCAGCACAACTAAAAACAAAAAGACAAGAACGGTACCCATTCCACAAGCTCTAATAAATGATTTAAAAAAACATATCAACAATCAAAGAGAAGTATTCCTTAGCTGTGGTTTGATATACAACAATACAGACTTTCTTTTTACAACAAAAGGCTGCCTGCCGATTAACGCTCGCAATATGCAAAGAGCATGGAGAAGAACCCTTGCAAGAGCCAATGTAAGGTATCGTAAATTTCACAATGTAAGGCATACATATGCCAGCAAATTACTTGAAAAGGGCGTTGACATTAAAACAATATCAACGCTATTAGGTCACAGCAATATATCTATTACCGCTGACACTTATGTTCATGTAGTGCCGGAGATAAAAGCGGACGCCGCTTCAAGAATTAATTACCTCTTTGCAGAATAATAACAAAAACCCAGTCGGGAAAAAGTCGGGAAACATCTTTTCCCCGACTGCTTTTTTATAACAAAAAAGCCTTTAAACACTGATGTTTACAAGCTTCCGAAGGGACTCGAACCCTCGACCTATTGATTACGAATCAATTGCTCTACCAACTGAGCCACGGAAGCAAAATTTTATATCGGGGGCATTTAAGCCCCCATAATTTTGTATTAAACTAACTTAACCTGATGATAAGTCTTTTTACCCTTCTGAATCATAATTGTATTATCATCATCAAACATATCAGGAGAAATAACTGAAGCAATATCTGTTACCTTTTCGTTATTTACTTTAACACCGCCCTGCTGAACAAGACGTCTGCCCTCACCTCTTGAAGGAATAAGAGCACACTTTTCAAGAAGAGCAATAATCTGCATACCATCGCCATATTCATCAACAGAGATTTCAGTCGAAGGTACAGAACCTGCAACAGGACCTCCGCCGAATAAAGCCTTTGCAGCAGTTTCAGCCTTTTTAGCTTCTTCTTCTCCGTGAACAAGGCTTGTAAGCTCAAAAGCTAAAATTTCCTTAGCCTTATTAAGCTGGCTGCCCTCCCACTTATCCATTTCATCAATCTGCTCAAGAGGTAAAAATGTAAGCATTCTAAGACACTTTAATACATCTGCAT
>CABVEG010000321.1 GCA_902497185.1 uncultured Eubacteriales bacterium
AGCAGTTGCAAGCTGTGAGGAATTGGGTAAGGCTTTAACAGCATAATAAAATGTTTGCTAAAGGAACGGTTAGAATACATATTCTGGCCGTTTTTTGTTTATATATACTCCTTGAAGTTTTTTATAATATTTGTTATTATATTAATATATACAATATTTTGAGGAGGAATTTTATGAAAAAAATATTTATTACAGCAGTTTTTGTTATGCTTATGACTGTCAGTACGTATGCACAGCAAAAAGTTAAAATTAACATTGATGGAAGAATAGCTGAAATTCAGAATTACTATGAAAGTGTAGAGGGTTTTATACTTGTTCCTGTGAGGGAGGCGGCTGAAATTTTAGGTTATGATGTAGATTGGGATGGAGAAAGCAGCACTATTCAAATAAAAAAAGGAGAAAATCTCTTTAAAATTTCTGTAAAAAATTCCTTTTGTGAATATAATGGAGTTAAAGATGAATTGAACTTTTCGGTAGATGTAATAGATGGCAGCACATATTTGCCTTTAGATATTATTGTTGAGGCTATTGGTTATAATATTGTTTGGAATGATAATGAAGCCTTAATTATAACCGATATTGATAACACTGAAATATTGGTTGATTTTGGTATAATTTCAGAGGAGGCTTTAAACAAAAGGGGCTATATTACAAATAGAGAAGCTGTAGGTGTGTTAAATAAGATATCTAATGCATATGGCTCTTTAACATATTGGTATGAAATAGATGCTCTTGCGCCTCTTGATTATATTGATGATGACTTTAAATCAGAGCTTATAAAACTTATAAGTGGTAATGCACCTGTAATGAATGTGAAAGAAGTTGTAAATATGGACTTTGATGGATATATCACCAATTATGAAGCAATGGTATATGTTACCCGTATGGTGGCAGATACCTATGGTTGTGGTGGAACATCAAAGGAAAGTGAAATAACATTACCATCAGAATTTTATGAAATTGCTTTAAGCAAGGGACTAATAGACAGTATAGATTTAGCAAATGCTGATGAACCTATTTTAAGAGATGATTTTTATAGACTTGTAACAAGAGGACTGTTTGTAAAGCATAGTGTAGGCGGTTATGTTACTACAAGCAGAAGACTGGCGGATTATTACATATTTAAAGATAACAACGATGAACAGAAAGAAGAAATAAAAACCTATGAATATGAGTTAACAGGAAAGGTACATTTTAATGAAGATATGTCATTGTCATGGGAATTAGATAATAAGGAAATTTCTGATAGTGTAGATATAAATGTTTACGATAAGGAAGGGGAACTTTTAACAGGAGTTACTACAACTTTAAATGAAAATAAAATAGATACGGAATGGCTTATTCAGCTCCTTATTGACGAATACCCCAAAAAGGCAGATAATATGGTGATTACGTATTATGATCACGATGAAGAAAATAATACCTATATCAGATGGAATTTTAAAATTGACTTATCAGTCATAAATGTTGTAACAGAAGGAGAAGCCATTAAACCCGGTGTATACAAGTGTTTTGAAAAACAGTGGGTTCCTGAATATATTACTCTTACAGATGGGCAGTTTAAAAAGGGTGCATATTATGTTATAAGGTCCTGTGAGCACAGATATAGAAAGGATGACTTAAACGCAAAGAGTACAGCAATATTTACAGTTGAAGAAAACACAGATATATATGATAATTCCAATCATGATTATTTTGATGCAGGTTCGGTATATTTAGAAGATGCTCATATTCAAGAGCTGACAATAACAGGCGGTCCGGATATAGGATTTACTCTTCATATTACGCCTGATTCAGAAGAGAAATTTAAAATAGCATAAAAAATTAATATTTATGAATAATATTCAGACATAAATTATAAAAATGTTATATAAATGACCAATTTTAATGCTAATGTCTTGACGATTTTGCAAAATTTTGATATTATATATATAATATTTTAAAGGAGGAATTTTTAATATGAAGAAATTTTCAAAGATTATGAGTTTATTACTTGCAGGAACAATGCTTTTAGGTGCTGTTGGCTGTGGCAGTGCTGCAACAACAGACGGTGAAACTGAAGGC
>CABVEG010000322.1 GCA_902497185.1 uncultured Eubacteriales bacterium
TTTCTACCATTGCGAAACCTGCCTGCATCCAAAATACTAATACGGCACCGAGCAAGAGCCATATAGTGTCAAATGCGTTAAAAGCCTGTTCAGTCATTTTAACCCCTCCTATAAAATAAAAAATTTAAATAAAAAATAAAAGGCGCCGGAGCTTTCACTCCAACGCCTTTGTTGTGTATGAGTGCATTATAGACCCATCTTAATCAAAATGCAAGTGTTTTTTTAAGATTTTCTTAATTTTTTATATTTTGTTTAAATTTTTTTATATAACAAATTTATTTTTGTGCAAATTATACATTTATGCTCCGGCATAACAAAAAAATAAATTTTTAACATATTTTATTTTTCATAATTTTGAAATTTTTAATTATTAATCTTGCATATTCTCTTGACATATATATCTCAAAAAAGGTATAATACCTTTAATGTAAACAAAATTTTTATGTTGAAAAAACCTTGATTTTTTAATAAAGGAGTGATTATATGTCTTTATCAAGCCAATCAGCTGAAAGGGACCTGATTGAAGCCAGAGAAAAGCTTATTTCTGAATACGACAAGCTCAAAGCCTGCAATTTAAGTCTTGATATGTCAAGAGGTAAACCTGCCGCAGCTCAGCTTGATTTGTCAAATGAAATACTTACAATGCCTATTAACTATATTAATTGTGAAGGCAATGATGTAAGAAATTATGGTATACTCACAGGTATTAAGGAGTGCCGACAGCTTTTTTCACAGCTTTTGGGTATTAAAGAAGATAATATTATTATAGGAGGCAACTCCTCACTTAATTTAATATATGATGCTATAGCCAGATATTATATATTTGGTAAATTAGGACAAACCCCATGGTCAAAACTAGACAAGGTTAAATTCCTCTGTCCTGTTCCCGGTTATGACAGACACTTTGCAATATGTGAGGAATTTGGCTTTGAGATGATTACTGTTCCTATGGACAATAACGGTCCTGATATGGATATGGTAGAAAAGCTTGCTAAAGAGGATGAAAGCATAAAGGGTATTATATGTGTACCTCTTTATTCCAACCCCGGTGGCATCTGCTACAGTGACCAGGTAGTTGAAAGACTCGCTAAAATGGAAACCGCAGCTAAAGACTTTACTATTATTTGGGATAATGCATATGGTGTTCACCACGTTTACAAGGAAGTTAAACTTGCCAATATATTTGACATTGCCGAAAAATATGGTAACGATGACAGAATTCTTTATTTCTTTTCTACATCAAAGATTACCTTCCCAGGCTCAGGTGTTGCATTAATTGCATCAGGTGACAAAGCTATTGAGGAAATAAAAAAACGTTTTGGTGTTATGACAATAGGTTATAATAAAATCAACCAGCTCAGAACCTATGAATTTTTTAAAACTCCTGACGGTATGAAACAACATATGAAAAAACTCGGTGCTATGCTTAAAGAAAAGTTTGATGTGGTACTAAATAAACTTGAAGAAGAATTTGGCAACAGCGATTTTCTTACATGGGCAAAACCTTACGGCGGTTATTTCATATCTGTTGATACACTTCCAAACTGTGCAAAAGAAACTGTAAGATTGGCAAAGGAATGTGGTCTTATACTTACAAATGCAGGCTGTTCCTACCCTTACGGCAAAGACCCTAAGGACAGTAATATAAGAATTGCACCTTCATATCCTACTGTTGAAGAGCTGGAACAGGCAATGGACATATTCTGCGTATGCGTTAAGCTTGCAGCAGTAAATGAACTTTTAAAGAAAAATTAATTAGTAAAAGGAGATTTAAAATGGCAAAATTAAATGAAAACTACTTAAACCTTAAAGAAAGTTATCTTTTCTCTGAAATTGCAAAGAGAGTAAATAATTTTGTAGCTGAAAATCCTGATAAAAGCGTAATAAGACTTGGTATCGGTGACGTTACATTACCTCTTAGCAAATCAGTTATTAAGGCTTTGCACTCTGCTGTTGACGAAATGGCAGACTCTGCAACATTTAAGGGCTATGGACCTGAACAGGGCTATGATTTTTTAAGAAATGCTATTAAGGATTATTATGCAAGAAA
>CABVEG010000323.1 GCA_902497185.1 uncultured Eubacteriales bacterium
TTCAGCATCTCCATTTTCAGCGAGCACAGACTTAACTCTCTGTTCTAAAATTTCTGCATCAAAATTCTTATACTTTTTCATAATTTTCCTCCTTTCCCTTACTCACTCATACCTGAGCTGTGAAGAACTGCTTTATGTTTGTTGCAATAACCCTGCAACGCGGGAATTAAAAAAGGAGTTCTCCTTTCTATGTATTTTGAAATTAATATTTACCTCACAAAGCAGCTCTTGACAACTCAGGTGTACTACGGTTACAACATTTAGCATTCAGCCAATTTCCTTATGCTTTTTATTGTGCCTATCGCTTTGTCATACTCAACTTTAAGCTTGTTATAATCTTCAATAGGTACAAAAGCCTTTTTTACAATAACACGCCATTCACCTTTATCGCCTTCTCTATAGCATTCCAAGTGACCATTTCGGCAATCATTTGCTACAGATTGAGCAGACTTTCTCTTTCCGGTAAGAGCAGTTATGTAATCAGCATACTGCTTTGTTGTCATTTCAACTATGTCATTTCTGAACACATCATGTCACCTCCTAAGCAGTTCGCGTTTCCGAACTCAAAGTGCAAAAAAAATATTTGGGTATATCATCTTCAGTCAAATCTAGCAATCTGATTGACCTAAGTATTTCACCTGCATCAAATTCAAGCTGGTTATTAAGTCTTTGACTTAAAGATACCCTTCCAATTCCAAGAGCACTAGCAAAGTTGTCCTGTGTATTGAATTTTTCCTTAATCCTGCCTTTCAGCTTACTGTAATCAAAAATTGGTTCATCCATTATAGCACCTCCGTTCGTGTTTCTGAACTTATAATATCATATATCAAAATATATGTCAACAACTTTTTTCAGTTTTCTGAATTTTTTTTATTTTATTTAAAATAAATGTTGTATTTTCTGAACATTTATGGTAATATATATTCAGGAGGTGAACTAGATGGATTCTATTGCAAATAGACTAAAAAAAGCACTTGAATTACGAGAAATGACCCAAGCCGATTTAGTCAAAAAAACCGGCATTGGAAAGTCCTCAATTTCGACATATATAAGTGGAGAATACAAGCCAAAGCAAAAAAACACCTACAAAATTGCAAAGGCGCTAAATGTGAATGAAGCTTGGCTTATGGGGCTTGATGTAGATATAGAAAGAAAAGATAACATCGTAAACCTTTCTGACCAAGAATTTAAACTATTAAAAACATTTAATTGCTTAAACGATATTGGTAAAAATGAAGCTCAAAAAAGAATTGAAGAATTAACTTTTATTGATAAATATAAGTTAAAACAAGATACTGTTAAGGAGTCTGATGATTACATAACAACTGTAGCGGCTAGAGGCAATAGCAAATTATCTGTTAAACTAGATAAGAAGGCTATACTTGAGGACCTCAAAAAACCAATGTCTTTTGATGATTAATTCCAAATATCTACTAAGGAAATAAATACCACTTTATTCTACAATATATGTAGAAAGGAGTGGTACAAATGTACAACGATTATAAAATTGCAAGAAATAAGGCATGGGAAACCTTAAGTGAGGTGCGAATAACACAACTACCCATAAAACTATCTTTAATAGCCAAATATTATGGCATACAAATTATTAGCTATGGTGACAGCAATCTGAATCATACAAATAATGAAGATGGCTATAGCACAAAAATAAATGGTAGATTTATTATTTACTATAATGAACAAAAACCATTACAGCGAATAAGATTTACCATTGCTCACGAAATTGGGCATTGTTTATTAGGACATCTTTCTGAGGGAGAAAAAACCTTTAGGCATAACAGTGAAATCGATAAATACAAAGATCCTAAAGAAATCCAGGCCAATGTATTTGCGAGAGATATATTAATGCCTGCAACTGTTTTACATAGTTTAAATGTCAGTTCTCCTGAAGAAATAAGTAAAATATGTAATGTGTCAATGCAGTCCGCCGAAATAAGATATAACAGATTACTAGAGCTAAATAAAAGAGGTATGTATAATAAGCACCCTCTTGAAAGACAGGTATATAATCAATTTAGAGGATACAT
>CABVEG010000324.1 GCA_902497185.1 uncultured Eubacteriales bacterium
AATTCAGCGGACTTCTGTAATGTGCACTGAGCATGAAGAAACGCAGTACCTGGAGGTCATATTTCTCACTGATCTCACGCACGGTAAAGAAATTGCCAAGGGATTTGCTCATCTTCTTATTATCTACATTTATAAAACCATTATGAAGCCAGTATTTGGCAAAAGGTTTACCATTTGCTGCCTCTGATTGGGCAATTTCATTTTCGTGGTGAGGGAAAATTAAGTCCTCTCCGCCGGCATGAATGTCAATAGTATCACCTAAGTATTTTTTAGCCATTACTGAACACTCAATATGCCAGCCCGGTCTGCCCTGACTCCAAGGTGACTCCCAGTAAGGCTCGCCTTCTTTTTTTGGCTTCCAGAGAACAAAGTCCATAGGACTTTTCTTATTTTCGTCTACAGCAATTCTGGCACCTGCCTCAAGGTCATCAATGTTTTTGCCTGAAAGTTTGCCGTAATCAGCAAAGGACTTTGTGTCATAAAATACGCTGCCATTTACTTCATAAGCATGACCATTGTCAATAAGAGTCTGTATCATTTCAATGATGCCATCCATTTCCTCTGTAACCTTAGGATTTTTTGTTGCAGGCTCAACATTAAGACCTTCTGCATCTTTTTTTGCCTCTTCAATATATCTTTCTGAAATTACCTTTGAGTCAACACCTTCAGCATTTGCTTTTTTAATAATCTTGTCATCTACATCTGTAAAGTTCTGAACATAATTAACCTCATAGCCCTTATATTCCATATATCTTCTGATTGTATCAAATATAACATAAGGTCTGGCATTGCCTATATGAATATAGTCATATACTGTAGGACCGCATACATACATTTTTACTTTTCCGGGTTCAAGAGGTATAAAATCTTCTTTTTGTCTTGTTAATGTGTTATAAACTTTCATTATTTTTCTCCTTTTTTCTTAATTCCTCTATTTCATTTTCCAGTTTATTAATCTGTACTCTTAGTTTGCATATTTCCATTTCAACAGGGTCGGGCAGCTTTACTTGATCCAATGTATCTGATGGACTGGCAAGATCATTTCTGTTTACTGTTCTGCCGGGAATACCTACAACAGTGGAATAGGGCGGTATATCGTGGAGGACAACGGAACCTGCACCGACTTTACTGTCGTGACCTATTGTAATAGGTCCAAGGACCTTAGCTCCTGAGCCTACCATTACATTGCTTTCAATAGTGGGGTGACGCTTTCCTACATCTTTACCTGTGCCTCCAAGGGTTACATTCTGATAAATAAGAACATTATCACCTATTTCACAGGTTTCGCCTATAACAACACCCATACCGTGGTCAATAAACACACCGTGACCTATTGTAGCTCCCGGGTGAATTTCTATACCCGTAAACCACCTTGATATTTGAGAAATAAGTCTTGCTATGAAAAACAGGTGCATTTTGTAAAATCTGTGGGCTATTTTATGGGAAATCATTGCCCAAAAACTTGAATATAGTATAACCTCAATGCTGCTTTTGATTGCAGGGTCTTTTCTTTTGACGGTTTCTACCTCATTTTTTACACCAAAGAATATTCCTATAAGTATAAGAAATATAATAAGCATAATAAAAAATGTTTTCATATACTCACTCCAATTACAAAAAAATAAAGCCATCTCTCATAGAGACGATGGCTCGTGGTTCCACTCTAATTCCGCAAAAACGGCACTTAATTAACCTTTAACGCAGTTACACGGAGCAGGCTACTGATATTTCACCTGTCGGCTCTGAAATGCACTTCATCAATACCTGCCTTAGAGCACTCACAGCCTTTATGCTCCTCTCTGAAAGGTTTGTATAGATTACTCTTTTCTTCTCAGCCTTTTATATATACTATGTATTTTATACTTAAAAGGTGAAAATGTCAAGTTAAATTATAATTTAGCGTAGCAAACAAATTATAACTTTGTCTTTAAAATCTAAGTACAGCGGACGTGCAATGCACGCCCCTACAAGCTGCATTAACTTAAATGTAGGGGCGACCAGTGGTCGTCCGTTGTAACTGCAAAGATA
>CABVEG010000325.1 GCA_902497185.1 uncultured Eubacteriales bacterium
GAAAATTCAAGGTTATTGCGGAAAGACTGTATATGGGCATATGTGATGTGTATGAATATGAGGGTGGTAATAAGGGGTTAATTAAATTGAAGGAGGTTAAGGTACTTGAAAATCTGCCTTGCAGAATATCTTACAGAAATAATTATAACAATGCAAAGAGTAAAACTACAGGTGTTGAAGATTATGAAGCTCCAAGCAGCAGGGGACAAACGGTTATTTTGTTTACTGCTCCCGATGTTAATATTAAGCCGGGAAGCAAGGTTGTTGTTACTCAAAATGGCAGGACTGTTGCTTACAACTGCAGCGGTCAGCCTGTTGTGTATCAGACACATCAGGAAATTGCTCTTGAGTTGTTTAAGAAATTTGCGTAAGGGGTGCCTGTTTACTGAAAGAGAAGAAAGGAGGTTTTTTAATGGTAAATATGTTAATTGAGGCTATTTGTGACAAGCTTACGGCTTTATTTGAAGATACGGTGGTATACACCGAAAAGGTGCCTCAGAATTTTACAACCCCTTCATTTTACATAAGGTGTATTAATTATAGTGATGATATTCTTTTGTTTGACAACAGAAGAAAAATTGCTGTATTTGATATTACCTATTTTCCTGCGGAGAATTCTTTGACGGCTCAAGAGGAAATGAACAGTGTGGCAGTGAAGCTTAGGGAAAATATGCACTTTATAAATGTAGGAGACAATATACTGAAATCCTATGATACTGATATAAATAAGGATAACAGTAATGACTGTGAGGAGCTGCATTTTATTGTAAGCTATAAGTATATTTTATTTAAAGAAAAAGATGATGTTAAAATGGAAGTTTTAAAAGAAAGGAATGATGTAAATGGCAAATAATACTAAAGCAGCAGAGGCTGTAAAGTACACAAAGGAACAGTTAAGAAGCTCAGCAAAGTATAAGGCTGATGTGGATATTTTAGGTGTGGTGCTTGAGGATAATGCAAGCTACACATTTGAGGAAACTGACAAATTAATTAAGAATTTTAAAGAAAGAAAGGTGAAGTAATATGGCATTAGGCGGAGGTAATTTTGTAGTACAGAATAAGGTTTTACCGGGCAGTTATATTAATTTTGTGTCTAAGGATAATGGTGTGAATGTTTTTGGTGAAAGAGGTACAGGTGCTTTGGGTCTTGCACTTAATTATGGCTCTTCAGACATTAAGGTTGTGACTAAAGAGGATTTTCAGAAGAACAGTATGCAGATCTTCGGTTATGAGTATACTCACGAAGTTTTGAAGTCTGTAAGGGATTTTTTTAAGCATAGCAAAACTCTTATTTTTGCTAATTTAGCAGGTGGTACGCAGGCAAGTAATGCTTATGCTAAAGCAAAGTGTTCAGGTACAAGGGGAAATGATATTAAAATAGTTATCCAAACTAATGTTGATGGCAATACAAAAAAGGATGTGCTTACATATATGGGGACAAGCCTTGTTGACAGCCAGACTGTAACAACTGCTGCTGAGCTTATTGACAATGATTATGTTGAATTTGATAAAACTGCAACATTAACCCTTACTTCAGGTACAAATCTTGCAAACGGTACAAACGGAACTGTTAGCGGTGATGTGATTCAGAAATTTTTATCAGATCTTGAAAGCTACACATTTAATGCTGTTGGTATTCTTGTTGATGATAACGATTTTGAAAGTCTTTTAATTGAATGGACTAAGAGAATGAGAGATGAAGTCGGAAAGAAATTTCAGTGTGTTACCGCTCTTGAATGGGGTGATTATGAAGGCAATATTTATGTTGTAAATGAGCTTGATGGTGGTTATGACCCTGTGAATATTGTGGCTTGGGTTGTTGGCGCTGCCGCAGGATGTGAAATTAACAAATCTCTTACAAATATGAAATATGACGGTGAGTATTCCATTAAGGCCGATGCTTCACAGTCAAAGCTTGAGGAGTATATTAATAATGGTCATTTTGCTTTCCATAAGGTTAATGATGAAGTAAGAGTACTTATGGATATTAACTCTCTTACTTCC
>CABVEG010000326.1 GCA_902497185.1 uncultured Eubacteriales bacterium
TAATTTTAATCTATTTAGCTATAAATAATTTTAAAATACACTTTATTATTCAACTCCACAATATCGACCATATCAACACAAATAGTAATTTTTTTCCATTTATTCTCTTTAAATTATTATACATAAGTAAAGTTATAATTTCATTAACACATTTTAAATTATCTATTTCATAAAAATAAGTATATTCTTTCTTTATATGAAAAAAGTTAACAATAGAAAAAAACAATGTAAGAACAGTAATAATTGCTACTCCAACATTCATATAGTATTCCTTTTCTAATTTTATTCCTTCACATATATAAATGCTCGCTAAAAATGCAGCAAGCAAAAATACTAATACATAAACTAATTCAGTAAAATTTTTATGAATTATAACTTTTGAGTTAATTTTTTTTAAAAATCCTTTCCGCGGTCCTTTTAAGCATTCCATTTCATATAGCATTTTATAAACAGTGCTTTTAACGTTTACTTTATTCGTTTTTATTTCGTCCACTTCAACATCTCCCTTTATTTTATTCTATATTATAACATAGAAATTATATATTTTAATACAAAAAGCGTCAATTAATTATCGACGCTTTTCAACAAAAAATATACAAAGGAGTTTTATCTTTAACTTATCACAATATTATAATAACACACTTCGGTATATCATTGTGTATCACTCCCAAGCCATTGATAAATCCGACCATACTAAAGCTTACTGTTTTACACCATTAACATAAATTTCAGTATCGTTATTACCAAATAAACTATAAGATGTATCAGAAAAATTAACTCTTACAGGACCATTACCTGTATTTAACATTCCTGATACAATGGAATTTGTACCTACAATGTTAATTGTATATTTTTCCGGAATATTATTATAGTGATAAGTTCTGCAATTAATAAACTTATTACCATTACCTCCAATATCAATATAAGCATTAATATTAGTCTGTTTTGCCTTTAAAATAAAGAACAATCTTTCAAAAATACAGTCATATAAACCATCCTTTGATCTGATAATAAACTGAGGATAATCAACATCCACGTCAACAATCATCATATCCTGCAATCTTACACCATCAGCAGATATATCAAACATAATTGCTGTTGTTGTACCGCCATTTAATGCAACTTGCTCAACAACTGTTCTATTGTGTCCTATGCCTCTTATTACCAAATCCTTTTTGTTTACATTAATTTTCTCGCTGATATTAAACTTACCATCAAGAAGTATAATTTCCATTCCGATTTTAGCCGCAGCTATGGCAGCATTGATTTGCTGTGAATCATTTGTACCATTACAAACATAATCCGCAATATCCTTTTGTGTACTGTTACTTGGAGCAACATAAATAATATGAGTTCCGTTTGCCATAATAAATTCCTCCTTAAATACATATAGTAATTATTTACAATGTTATAATAACACATCTCAATGTATCATTTTGTATCACTCCCAAGCCTTTTCAAAACTCTTGCATGAATCCTGTGTACCTGAGCCCATTCATAATGTAGATCCCCGCAAATATCCTCCCACTGCATCCCCTGTATGTACCTTTTACGCATAAGACGTCTTTCAGTTTCATTTTCCAAGCCCTCAATAGCCCTCTCAATACTGTAAAGCCGGCACAAAGCAGAATCATACTTGCTAATATATTCCCTCCTGAGCTTGTCAACTCTTGCAATCAGATTACCAATACTGTCATTGACACCACTGCCCCTAGGCATACCATCAATAACCGTAGCTTTTAAGCTTTTCATATCCTCCTCCAAATGCTCTGCCTGAAGCCTTAACTCCTCCGCCTCAGCCTTTAAGGAAATGTATTTTTTTAACTCATCCTTATCCATAACAATCACTCCTCACATTGATACCAACCGGCATAGGTGGAACAGCATATAGAACTATCCCCCTATGCTCTGCGTGTCGATAAAGTCGACACGCTTGCAAGAAATGCTTGCATTTCTTGCAGTATGCTAAGGTGGGGACCAGCCGTGTAGTTTGCGTTCTTGCT
>CABVEG010000327.1 GCA_902497185.1 uncultured Eubacteriales bacterium
GGATTATGTAGTTATTAATTTTGGAGAAAAGGATGCTGATTATATAAGCAATGCAAAAGAATATGATAAATATTCATATCCATCAAACAGTGAAAGTGATATTGATTCTTTCAGCTATTATTTATATAATAATTACATTAAACCTGCAAAAGAAAAAAAGGCTGTAGTTATTGTTACTACACCTGTAGCTAAAAGAAATTTTGTTGACGGTTCTTATGTTAATGACAATAATATATATGTTGATAACGTTATTTCAATGGTACAAAAGTATGCTACATTTTATGTGAATTTAAATAATGTAACAGCTGATATGTATAATACAATGGGCGAAGAGGGTAGCAAGGTACTTAATGCTTATGACAGAGAAACGGGCATAATAAATAGTGCTCTCAGTGAATTTGGCGCTGAACTTACGGCTAAAAAATTCTTAACAATGATGCAGCAGTCCTCTTCATCCTTAAAGTCTTATATTAATAATGAGGCATTAACATCAACAACTAATATGACGAGAGCTGACTTTGTTACTATGACTATGGATGTTTTGAATGTAAGCAGAGTTGCTGTCAATAATTTTGCTGATGTTACAAAAGGAAAATATTATGAAAATGCTATAGGATTAGCTAAAGAAATGGGAATAATTAAAGCTGTTTCAAATAATAATTTTATGCCTGAAAGCACTTTAAAGGGTGATTTTGCTGTTGAAGTTATTAAGAATGTATTAGATTATAAAAACTCAAAAGCTGATATGGAGGATGTATATGACTTGTTAAAGGGTGATATATCCTATGAAATCGGTATTTGGGCAATAGACAGATTATATGAGGAGCTTAACTGATATGAAATTTATATCTTGGAATGTAAATGGCTTGAGAGCTTGTGTTGGCAAAAATTTTATGGAATTTTTTAATGAAATAAATGCCGATATTTTCTCTGTACAGGAAACAAAATTACAGGAAGGTCAAATTGATCTTGAACTTCCCGGATACTTCCAGTATTGGAATTATGCAGAAAAAAAGGGATATTCAGGTGTAGCAGTTTTTACAAAAATTGAACCTGTTTCCGTTAGCTATGGTATAGGTATTGATGAACATGATAAAGAGGGAAGAGTAATTACTCTTGAATTTGAGGACTTTTATTATGTGACCTGTTATACACCTAATTCGCAAAATGAGCTTGCAAGGCTTGACTATCGAATGATTTGGGAAGATGCTTTCAGAAATTATCTTATTGAACTTGATAAAAAGAAACCGGTTATTTTGTGTGGTGATCTTAATGTTGCCCATAAGGAAATTGACCTTAAAAATCCTAAAACAAACAGAAAAAATGCAGGCTTTACCGATGAAGAAAGGGCAAAGTTTACAGAACTGATTGATGCAGGCTTTATTGACAGCTTTAGATTTTTCTATCCTGATGCCGAAGGTATTTACAGTTGGTGGAGCTATAGGTTTAAGGCTAGAGAGAAGAATGCGGGTTGGCGTATTGACTATTATGTTGTAAGTAATAAATTAAAGGATAGGCTTGCAGGTGCTAAAATTCATACGGAAATTATGGGTTCTGATCATTGCCCTGTTGAGCTTGAATTAAGGTGATAATATGCACAAAATAATAACGCCTGTTGAGGCAAAAAAAATTATGGACGAATGTAAAAACATTAAAATTGTAGATGTCAGAGAAGAAGATGAATTAATTGAAGGCTATATAGAAAACTCTGTGTTGATACCATTGGATACATTGGAGAATAGGGCAGAAAAAATATTAAAGAATAAAAATGATAAAATTCTTGTATATTGCAGAAGCGGAAGAAGAAGCGCTATAGCCTGTGAAATTTTAGATGAACTCGGATATACTGATGTTTATGACTTTGGAGGCATAATTGATTGGCCTTTTGAAAAAATAATGTAGCCTAAAACACACTCTGATAATAAAAAATCAGAGTGTGTCAGACTGTCAAAAAACTAAACTTTTTAAGAAAAATTGAATTTCTTGCGACACCGTAATTCA
>CABVEG010000328.1 GCA_902497185.1 uncultured Eubacteriales bacterium
CAAGGTCGCGGGCTTTCAGCCCTATAAAACATGCAATAAGCAGGCTTACAGGTAAGCTTGCTTATCCGTAAGCCTGCTTATCACTTGTTTTGCACCGCTATTTTACTTTTCGCGTAAATTAACGTTTATGAGCTGAAGTAATAACCAATACCCCTCTTAGTAATAATATATCTGGGCTTACTTGGGTCATCTTCAATCTTTTCTCTCAATCGTCTTATAGTAACATCAACAGCTCTTACATCACCAAAGTACTCATAACCCCAAACCTTTTCAAGCAAAGTTTCTCTATTGAAAATTTGGGTTCTCTGGGTTGCAAGAAATGTAAGAAGCTCAAATTCTCTCGTTGTAAGGTTAATAACCTCACCTCTCTTAGTCACTTCATATCTGTCAAAGTCAATGGTAATATCTCCAAAGTCCTGAACGTTGCCGTTTTCGACAGGCATCTCCTTAGCTTTACTTCTTCTTAAATGAGCCTTTACTCTCGCAATAAGTTCTCTGTTTCCAAAAGGCTTTGTTACATAATCATCTGCACCCATTTCAAGACCAATAACCTTGTCCACCTCATCAGCTCTTGCCGTAAGCATAATAATGGGTACATTACTTTTTTCTCTTATTTTTCTGCATACTTCATAGCCATCCATTTTAGGCATCATTATATCCAAAAGAATAAGGTCAGGCTTTTCACTTAAAGCAAGCTCAAGACCCTCTTCACCATCTTCAGCCGTTATAACCTCGTAACCTTCTTTTTTTAGATTATATGAAATAATATTTACAATACTTGATTCATCATCAACAACTAAAACCTTTGCCATCAAAAAACACCTCCTAATATTTATAGTTTAATTATACTCATTTTTAACAAATTTATCAAGTGCTGATTGCTATTATTCCTTTATTGTGATAAAATTATAATAATTAAATATACAAAGGAGTTTAAATATGAAACTTCCGAAAAATGTTGAATATATATTAAGTGAACTGAATAAAAGCGGCTATGAAGGCTACATTGTAGGCGGCTGCGTAAGAGATTATCTAATGGGGGCAAAGCCTCACGATTATGATATTACTACATCTGCTCTCCCCGAGGATATAAAAAAAATCTTTCCTCACACTGTGGACACAGGCATTCAGCACGGCACAGTTACGGTTGTTATAGATAAAACAGGATATGAATTAACAACCTACAGAATTGACGGAGAATACAAAGATAACAGACATCCCGAGGAAGTTATATTTACCGATAAACTTTCCGGAGATTTGTCAAGACGTGATTTTACGGTAAATGCTATTGCATACAACCCCTCTAAGGGCTTTGTTGACCTTTTTGGAGGTCAGGAAGATATAAAAAACAAAATCATACGTGGTGTGGGTATTGCATCAAAAAGATTTCAGGAAGACGCTTTAAGAATGATGAGAGCTGTCAGATTTTCTGCACAGCTTGATTTTTCCATTGAGAAAGGCACTCTTTCCGCCCTAAAGGAAAATGCACCCCTTATAAAAAACATAAGCATCGAAAGAATAAGAGAAGAATTTTTCAAGCTCATACTTTCCGACCATAACGAAAGACTGGATATTCTCCTTAATTCAGGTATGACGGAATATTTTTTACCCGAAATTTTAAACAAAGAAATTGACTATGGAGAAATAAATACACTAAGCAAAGATATAAATGTAAGGCTTGCTTATATTTTTAATGGTATTGACTTTAACAATGTAAATAAAATTATGAAACGTTTAAAGTCAGATAACAAAACTGTTTCAACTGTTACTAATCTTGTAAAATACAGCAATTATGAAATAAGTAACGAATATTCAATGCGTAAACTTATAAACCTTATTGACAAAAATGTACCACGACTTATTGAAGTTATGGGAGCACTAAAAAATAAGAACACTGACATTGAAGTAGAAATTTACAACAAAGTAAAAAATGACTGCTGTTCATTAAAGGCTCTTGATCTAACAGG
>CABVEG010000329.1 GCA_902497185.1 uncultured Eubacteriales bacterium
TGTCCTATATAGAAAACAAAAAATATGTAGAGGATAAATTTAAAGATTGGGGAGATATAGTAAAAAGAGAAATTCCTGTTGGCGCCCATAGAGAAGTAAAAGTATTTATTATCTATATTGATGATATGGTAAGCAGAGATATGCTGGAAGAAGAAATTATCAAAAATTTTATGGTAAATGTCAGAATATCCCCACCAAATAAGGAGGTAGATTTTTCGGATCCATATGACCTTCTTGTAAATGGAGGGGTAACAACTGCGGACATAAAGGAATCCAATGATATTGATGAAGCAATACTTGAGGTGATGAGCGGAAATACGCTTATACTCATTGAAAACACTGATAAAATTTTAATCATATCTTCTAAAGGTTTTCCAAAAAGGGGAGTAGATAAACCTGAAACTGAAATTGCCGTTCAGGGCCCCCAGGAGGCTTTTGCTGAATCTATAAGGATAAATACTGTTTTAATCAGAAGAAGAATACGAAGTACAGATCTTAAATGTGTTCAAAAAAAAGTTGGAAAAATAAGCAAAACAGATATAGCAATAATGTATATGGAAAATATTGCAGACAGCAGTCTTGTAGAAAAGATTAAAAAAATGGTAGAAAATATTAATGTTGATATGATATATGACAGCGGATTTTTTGAGCAATATTTAGAAGGTAATGAATATTCTCCTTTTCCTCAGCTACAGCTTACCGAAAGACCTGATAAAGTTGCAGCTGAGCTTGTTGAGGGGAGAATTGCTATTGTAGTTGACACAAGCCCGTTTGTAATTTTATTGCCTACTGTGTTATCCAGCTTTTATCAGGCATCAGAGGATTATTATCAAAGATGGGAAATAATGTCATTTGTAAGAATAATAAGGTATATAGCCGGATTTATGGCTTTTGCACTTCCGGGATTTTATATTGCCGTTACATTGTACAATCCATCTATGTTGCCTACAGAGCTTGTTTTAACAATGGCAGCTGCAAGACAAAGAGTTCCGCTGCCTACGGTTGTTGAAATAGTTATTTTAGAGCTTATATTTGAAGCTTTAAGAGAAGCCGGTACAAGAATACCTGCATCAATAGGCAGTACCTTGGGTATTGTTGGAGGTATTATTATAGGACAGGCAGCAGTTGATGCAAATTTAGTAAGTCCAATGGCTGTTATAATTATATCTGTTACGGCTATATGCAGCTTTGCTATTCCCAATATTGCACTTGTTTCTGCTTACAGACTGACTAAATATTTTATTATATTTACATCAGCAATAGGTGGTCTGTTTGGCTTTGTAATAGGACTGTTATTTGTACTTTTACATTTATCTGCATTAAAGAGCTTTGGTGTTTGTTATGTAGCGCCTTTTAGTGGTGTAAATGAAAGTGATTATGATAAATTAAAGGACACTATTTTCAGATTTCCTTATCAAAAAAGAAAGGAATCACATTTTTACAAAAAGCTTGAGGAGGATATAAATGAATAATAAAATTTCTACTGCACAACTTCAGGCTTTGATTATAATTGCTTCTTTAGGTTTTGAAATATTAATTATCCCAAAATTGGCAACAGGTATTACTGAACTTGCCATTATATTAATTGGCGGTTTATTTATATCTGTTTTTGCAGTTTATTCAAATATATCTATAACAGATAGCAAATCATTATGCTTTGTGTATTCAGTTAAAAATATTTTAGTCATAATTTTTCTTACAAAAATACTTGCAGATATTGCAGGTAATGTACTTCTTACTAATATGCCTATATACAGAATAATAATTATGATAGTAATTGTTTCTGCATATTCTGCATATTTAGGAATAGAACCAATATCAAGAATCAGTCAAATGCTTTTTTGGTTTGTAGTAATTGGTACAATTTATGTATATGCTATGGCGATACCGGACATTAATATAGACAACATAGATATGTCATTTAATATAAAGAATTTAAGTACAGGTTTATTTTTAAGTCTTATTA
>CABVEG010000330.1 GCA_902497185.1 uncultured Eubacteriales bacterium
GAACAGTTTTGATATATATAAGGATATATCCAAGCGAACAGCAGGTGATATATACATAGGTGTAGTCGGTCCCGTAAGAACAGGCAAGTCTACATTCATTAAAAGCTTTATGGATAAGCTTGTTATTCCCAATATTGAAAACGATTATGTAAGAACCAGAACAATGGATGAACTGCCCCAGTCAGCAGAGGGCACTGCTATAATGACAACAGAGCCTAAATTTGTACCCAACGAGGCAGTTAAAATAAGCCTTGATGGTGGTATTGACTTAAATGTAAGGCTTATTGACTGCGTAGGTTACATAGTTGAAGGTGCAAGCGGACATATTATTGACAACAAGCCAAGAATGGTATCCACTCCATGGTCTGAACAGAAAATGCCCTTTGCCCAAGCGGCAGAGCTGGGAACTCAAAAGGTTATAAAGGACCATTCCACAATAGCCGTTGTACTGACAACTGACGGCACCATTACAGGCATTCCAAGAGAAAGCTACATTAACAGTGAGGCAAGAGTAATAAATGAACTTAAAAATATAAATAAACCCTTTGTAATTGTACTTAATACTCAAACCCCTGAAAGCGAAGGTACTAAAGAAATTGCAAAGCAAATGGAAAACAAGTACAGCTCCAATGTTATAACAGCAGACTGCAAAAATATGACCGATGAGGATATTAACAATATTCTTGAAGAAGCATTATATCAGTTCCCTATTGGTGAAATTGATATTCAACTTCCAAAGTGGCTTGAAACAATGGCACCTAAGCACTGGCTTAAAGAAAGCATAATTTCCTCTGTTAAGGAAATGGCTAAAAAAATAAATGGAATAAGAGATATAGGTGCAAATATTTCCATACTTGAAAACAATGAAAATATAAAAAAGCTTTATTCCGACAACATTAATTTAGGCGAAGGAAAGGCAAATATAGAGGTAAGCCTTGTTGATAATCTTTTTTACAACATACTTTCAGAAACAACAGGTATGGAAATTAACAGCGAATATGAGCTGATTTCAATGATGAAGCAGCTTTCAGAGGCTAAAAGGGAATATGACAAGATCAAATTTGCACTTGATGAGGTTAATAAAAAGGGCTACGGCATTGTAACGCCTTCTGTTGAAGAAATGACAATTTCAGAGCCGCAGGTTTTAAAACAGGGCAGCAGATTTGGCATTAAAATAGATGCAGACGCCCCAAGTATACACCTTATTAAGACTAATATAAAAACAAGTGTAGCCCCAATCGTAGGCAGCGAGGAGCAGTCAAAAGAGCTGGTAGGCTATTTAAGCAGCCAATACAAGGAAAATCCTGAAAATATGTGGGACTACAGTATATTTGGCAGAAGTCTTAAAGACCTTATTACAGATGACTTAAATGCAAAGCTGTTGAGAATGCCCGAAGATACCCAATATAAATTTAAAGAAACACTTCAAAAAATAATAAATGAAGGCAATGGGGGCCTAATTTGTATAATGCTGTAAAAAAATGTTAATAATTGTTCATAGTTTGTTAATTTACAACACAAAATTTTTATGATATATTTTAATTAGGTTACTGGTGTAATCTTAAGTATGCTCTTTCAAAGGCTCTCCCCCTACCCTTTCTGGCTTTTGGAAGAGCTTACTTTTTTTGCCAATTATGGTTAAAAAGTTGTTGACAAGATTATTTTTATGTGATATAATATTTTTCGTTGAGTACATAAGATTATGCCCAGATAGCTCAGTTGGTAGAGCAGAGGACTGAAAATCCTCGTGTCGGCGGTTCAATTCCGTCTCTGGGCACTTTTTTTATTTTAAGTCCGAATTATCGGACTTTTTTATTTTATAAATAAAATGTAGAGTTTATAACCCCTACCTGCACAACTCTTTTAAAAAAGCCCCTAAAGATTTTTAGGTTGTATAATATTTGGTGTGGTTATAAAAAATCACACCAAATATTTTTTTACAC
>CABVEG010000331.1 GCA_902497185.1 uncultured Eubacteriales bacterium
TTATTTTATAAAGCCCTGACATATTAAATATTCTTTCCATATTGCCTTTAATTCCCGTAAGGGCAATTTTTCCATCTCTTTCCTTTATTTCTCTGTACCTGCCCAGTATCATTCCTATACCCGAACTATCCATAAATTCGACATTAGTCAGGTCAATTACCATTTTTCGAACAAATTTACCCGTATTCATATAAATCTCCCTTTTAATCTTCTCACTTGTACAATGGTCAATATCACCACTAAGTTCAACAATATATACATCATTACTGTATCTGCAATTTATCATAAATATCCCTCCTATGTATTAATTTTAAGGCTTGTTTGACTAGGTTTCAATATTTTTTTTCAAACAAATTATCTAAAAACCCTTTACTTTTTTTCAAAATATGATAAAATAATGTTAGAATATAATTTCGAAAGGTTGATATTATGCAAGAACTTACTGAAATGCAGTCAAAGATATATGAATATATAAAAAGTGAGATAAAAAAAGGCATTACACCCTCTATCAGAGAGATATGTAAGGCTGTCGGACTTTCCTCACCATCATCTATTCATTATCATTTAGACAATTTAGAACAAATGGGTTATATTTCAAGACCTAAGTCCAAAAAAAGGTGTATTGAAATTTTGGAAAATGACTTTTATTTAGACAGTACCTCTGACGTCACTACACCTGAATACAGCAATGTGCCTATAGTAGGTTCTGTTGCCGCAGGTATGCCAATACTTGCCGATGAAAATATAGAAGGATATTTCCCTGTTCCTACATCTTACCTTACCAACAGCAAGGTATTTATGTTAAGGATAAAAGGGAACAGTATGATTAATGCAGGTATATTAAATAATGACCTTGTTTTGGTAAATCAGGTGTCACAGGCTAAAGACGGAGAAATAATTATTGCTTTAATTGATGATTCTGCTACATGCAAAACATTCTATAAAGAAGATAAATATATTCGTTTGCAGCCCGAAAATGATGCTTATGAACCTATATTTGTCAGAGATTGCAATATAGTAGGCAAGGTTATAGGTCTATTCAGGAGCTATTGATTATGGATAATTTTCTTGACTATTTAATAAAAAAATCAGACCTTAATAAAAACGAATACTTTAACTACAGACCGTCTAAACCCAAAACAGAAAGCAGCAATGAATCCTTTGTGTATGAAAAAATATTAGAGCCTGTTGTTAATGATTATGTGGTTTTTGACTTTGAAACAACGGGTATGAAACCTGGAATAAATAATATTATTGAAATTGGTGCCGTAAAAGTTATAAAAGGTGAAATTTCGGGTATATTTAATACTTTAATTAACCCGGAACAATTTATACCCTATTACATAACAAACATTACTCATATTTCAAATGATATGGTAGCCGATAAAGAATCAATTAAAGAAGTTTTGCCAAAGTTTGTAAGTTTTATGGGTGATTTGCCTTTAATTGCCCATAATGCCAGATTTGATATGTCATTTTTGCTTACAAATGCTAAAAGACAAAATATAAGCATTAATAATCCTGTTTTGGACACACTGTATTTAAGCCGTAAATACAATAAGGAATGTGAAAAACATAATTTGGCATATCTTACAAAATACTTTAATATTAAACTTGATAATGCCCATAGAGCTTATTTTGACGCACTTGCTACAAATCAGGTTTATAAGCATATTCAAAAAAAATATGAAAATTCCTCCAAATAAAATGCTTGACAACAGGTTGTTTTCATAGTATAATTATTTTGTTGTGAATATGTGCGTGTAGCTCAGCTGGATAGAGCGTCTGACTACGGATCAGAAGGCCGCGTGTTCGAATCATGTCGCACACATTTTTAATAACCGTATTTTATTTAAGATACGGTTATTGTTTTATAAGCGGATGTGGCGGAATTGGCAGACGCGCTAGATTCAGGTTCTAGTGAACGCA
>CABVEG010000332.1 GCA_902497185.1 uncultured Eubacteriales bacterium
TACCTGCTGTGATGATGTTCTGACCTTGTGTTGTGCCTGCCTTTTTGTGTGATGAACAGGTCTTGTAGGTCTTGCCTGCCTTGCCGAAACAGGTCTGTTTTTACTGCCTTTTCTTCTTCTTTTTTTCTTCTTTTTTTTGCCTGTTATGTGGTTAATTATACTTTGTACAAAAATAGCAACAATGAAAAGCATAAATAAAACAATTAATATTATGGAAGGAACCATTACATACTTTTTTAAATTGTCCTTTAATGCTCGTTTTGCAAGTTCTTTATCAGAAAGGGCAGGAGCATCGGTAGCGGCTATTGCATCTACTGAATCAAGAAGTATATCGTTATAATAAATATCTATTTTACCTACAATATTACTAATATTTATTGGTGCTGCAATGTTTTCATCAAAACTTGGCTTAATTGTAATCTGTGAGGCTTCCATAAACTTTGGAAGAGCCATATCCACATCTCTTGAGCCGCTTATTTTAACAGTACCAAGTACATAGCTTTTTCCCTTATATTCCTGTATAACATTTGCTGTTGCAGAATAGTCTGCTGCTTTAAATATAGTTTCTCTGCTGTTGTAAACAGAAAATCCGTAGTCAAGGAGAGCTGTTGTATCCTTATAGGTGTTGTCATAGCCGTCAGCTTTCATAACAACTGCAATAAGTGCAGCGCCGTCTTTTTCTGCATAACTTACAAGAGTATTGCCTGCCTCATCAGTAAAGCCTGTTTTTCCGCCTATAAGGTTAGGATAAAAATATTCTGATGTAGGCTTTATCATTTTATCCTTATGGTTAAGGTATCTTGCAACATTTTTATTAGTTGCAGGTATTTGGTGGGATATTGTACCCCATATATGATTAAAGTCATCATTTGTAATTGCTTTTTTTGTTATAAGTGCCATATCATAGCAGGTTGTATAATGATTGTCGTCGTGGAAACCGTGAGGATTTGCAAAATTACTTTCCGTACAGCCTAATGACTTGGCAACTTCGTTCATTTTATTTACAAAGGCCTCAACTGTTCCTGACATATGTTCAGCTATTGCCATACATACCTCGTTTGCTGATTCAAGCATAACACCGTACATACCGTCCTCAAAGCTAACCTGTTCACCGGGAACAAGACCTATACTGCTGCCGCCTATGCCCATACCGTCAATGGCATTTTGTGAAACTGTAAGGGTATCCTCTAAATTCCCCTCACTACAGGCAATATAGCCTGTGAGTACCTTAGTTATGCTTGCGGGATAATGCTTTTCATGAGCATTTTTTTCATAAATTACAGCACCTGTATTGGCATCCATAAGTATGGCGGCTCTGGAATTAAGATTTAAAGCATAGTTTTCATCGGCATAATTTTTGACAACAGAAGGGGATTCTGTTGTAATTTCAGAAGAGGTTTCTGAATTTTGCGCAATTTCAGAGGTTGGTTCCGCAAAAATTTCTATGCAATTACTAGAAAAAAACACTGTAAAAATTAATACAAATGTGATAAAATGATATAGAGTAGATTTACTATTCATAATTGTTCTCCTTGCCTATTAAATCAAACTATTTAATTATAATATAAATTTTATTTTCAATCAAGGGGAAATTAATTAAAATTTGCTGAACTATGGAGAAAAATATATATGTATATATTAGCAATTCAGCATAATTAACATAAAACAGCATTTTGTGCTTGTAGATAAATAAATGTATAAATATTTGGAGGAGTTAGTAATGGCACATAAAATTTTAGTAGTTGATGATGAGAAGCTTATTGTAAAAGGCATTAAATTTAGTCTTGAACAAGAGGGTATGGAGGTTGATGCCGCATATGACGGTGAGGAGGCATTCAGGCTTGCAAAGACAAACAGATATTCACTGATTTTGCTTGATGTTATGCTGCCAAAA
>CABVEG010000333.1 GCA_902497185.1 uncultured Eubacteriales bacterium
GCTATCCCTTGATGCAGATAATAAAGATTGTTTTATTACTGTGCAGGATTCAGGTATAGGTATTTCCGAGGAAGATCAAAGCAGAGTTTTTGACAGATTTTACAGGGTTGATAAGACTCGTGACAGAGAAACGGGAGGTACCGGTCTTGGGCTTGCTATCACTCATTCAATAATTATGCTCCATAATGGCTCTGTTAAAATCATAAGCGGTGAAAATGAGGGCTCTACGTTCATTGTACGTCTGCCGCTGGAAAGAAAAGAGGGATAATTAATGGAGAAGTTTAAGAAATACTTTAAATATGTTATTCTTGCAATACTTGCCATAGGTGTGGTTTCAGGAATATTTGTCTATACTAAAAATGTAAAAATGGCTGAGGGTACAGATTCATTTAATATGTATTATATTAATATGAGTACAAATACTCTTGAAATTGAAAAAAGGGCAATCAATTCCGTAAGTGATCAAAAGCTGATGTTCAACACCGTAGTTGAGGAGTATTTTGCAGGCTCAAAGAATGCAAATCTTGGCTTAAGTTTGCCTAAGGAGTTTAAGGTAAGGGACAAAAGGTATAGTGACAGCACTGCTTATATTGACTTGGCAGGCAGCTATAATGATATGGAATCTTATCTTAAAATATTGTCCATGGGCTCTTTGGTTTATACTCTTACTGATTTAGAGTTTATTAATAATGTATGCGTGACTGTAGAGGGTATTCCTATGGTGGATAATAGTGACAATATTGCTGTTTTTAACAGGGATGTAGTTGAAAACAATCCAACCATAAATCCTGAAAAGACAAACTGGCAGATTGTATACCTTTATTTTGCAAATAAAGATGGTTCAAAACTTGTATGCCAACAGAGAGGTATTGAGGTGAAACAAAGTCTTTCTCTTGAATATCAGATCGTTGAACAGCTTATTGAAGGACCTGATAATAGCAAGGGCACCAATTTTCACCAGACAGTGCCGGAAGATACAAAGATTAAGGATATTAAGACTGAGGAAGGTATATGCTATGTAAACCTTTCACGTGATTTTATTAAGAAAAAGGGCAGTATTTCAGAACCTATTATAATTTATTCCATAGTAAACTCTCTTACGGAACTTGATGGGGTTAAAAAGGTACAGTTCCTTATTGAGGGTGAAAAAATAAATGAGTATAATGGGGATTTGGATTTTAGTAAGCCTTTTGAAAGAAATACGGATTTTATTAAATAACAAAAGCGTCCTATGGCATAGGCTGTAGGGCGCTTTAAATTTTATTCGGTTATTTTAATACCTCTGTGTTCAACAGGAGTTGAGAAAACAATTTGAGTGCTTGTCTTACCGAACTGCTGTAATTTGCCTATAAACACATCAAGGTCAACAGTGCTTGGAAATGCTACCTTTAAAAGCATACTGTAGCTGCCCGTAACACAGTTACATTCTATTACATTAGGGACTTCGCTTATCCATGGATAAAAGTCCTGCTTTTGAATAGGCTCCATTTCAAGATTTATAAATGCTGTAATGTGATAGCCAAGTTGCTCCTTGTCAATCATTGCTGTGTAGCCTTTGATTATACCCTGCTTTTCAAGATGCTCAATTCTTGTGGAAACGGCAGGAGAGGATAAAAATACCTTTTCTGCTATGGTTTTTAATGGTGTTCTGGCATTCTTCTGGAGCATATCCAGTATTTGCCTATCTATGCTGTCCATTTTAATATTCTCCTTTAGGTTAAAAAAATTAAGATTAAATATATTTTAGCACATATAATTGATGTTGTCTACCTAAAAAAGTAAATTTTTTTAAGTTAAATAAAAATCTGCCCTCGTATTTAGAGAGCAGATTTTGAGTGGGTTAAAAAAGTAGAAATATATAATAATTTCATATTTTGAACATATTTCCTTAAG
>CABVEG010000334.1 GCA_902497185.1 uncultured Eubacteriales bacterium
AGCTCCCTTAGAAAGACGCTCTAAGCCTTTCTCATCCTGAACAACTATTAAATGTACAGGCTGTAAATTTGCAGCAGTAGGTGCAGCATTAGCCGCAGCCAATATTTTATCCAGCTTTTCCTTTTCAACCTTATTTTTTGAATAACTTCTTACTGAATAACGAGATTTTGCAATATCTAAAAAACTCATATAAAATCCTCCTGTTTTTATTGATATTTAAGCCGGCTTATGCTATTATTATATCCTAAATAATTAATAAGTCAAGAACGCACAATTAAGGTATATACTACCTAAAAAGAAAGTATGGTGAAAAAAATGAATTATGATTGCTGTGAATATTCCTGCCCTGTTGAAGCTACCATTCAATTAATAGGTGGAAAATATAAAGCTGTTATACTTTGGCATTTAATGGACAAAGTCACATTACGTTATAGTGAACTTCACAAATTGATCCCCAAAGCTACAGATAAAATGTTGACACAACAACTGCGAGAGCTTGAAAAAGACAAACTTATAAACAGAAAGGTCTATCCTGTTATACCTCCCAAAACAGAATACTCATTGACAGATTTCGGAAAAAGCCTTACACCTATACTGGATGAGCTTTGTAATTGGGGCAAAAATTATTTAGAAAATGGTATAATTTAATAGTCTGAGTGATGAATAATTGCAATTCGTTTTCCAACAGTTTTCTTTTTAGTCTTACTTTATCACAAAAATATAAAATACGGTATTCGACAGCTGAAATGTCGAATACCGTATTTTATATAAATCAATTCAGAAATTTAATTTGAGGGGGGTAAAAGACTAAAAAAATTAAAACAATAATTATAACAATCTGCCGTTTTTATATTCTCCGGTTTCTGAAAATTCAATCCACTCACATATATTTTCAGCATGATCACCTATTCTCTCAAGGTACTTTGCTATCATAAGGAAATTAATATCCATATCGGAATTTTTGGGATCAATTTGCAGATTTTTGGATACATCATGTTTAACCTTGTCAAAAAGGTCATCAACAATATCATCTTTCTTTATTATCTCTCTTGCTGCATCTATATCAGCATTTACAAAAGCAGCTATTGCACCATGAACCATTGATACGGCAACTTCAGCCATTGCAGGAATATGTTCAATGGCATTATAGTTAAGCTCTGAACTGAAGTCAAGAACAAGTTCTGCAATATCTGCCGCCTGGTCGCCTATTCTCTCCATATCAGTCACCATTTTCAATGCAGTTGATACTACTCTTAGATCGCAGGCTACAGGCTGCTGTCTTAAAATTAATGAAAGACACTTTGACTCAATGTCTTTTTCCATATCATCAATTACTCTGTCCTGGTCCACAATTTCCTTAGCCAACTTATCATCGTGATTTTTAAAGGCAATTATTGCTGAGTTTATTGCCTTTTCAACAATAGCCCCCATTTTTATTAATTCTACATTGAGATCCTCTAATGAAGCCTCAAAAGTTTTTCTTGGCATATCATAACCTCCTGAAAACATTAAGTGAAACAAATATTATTTTATCAGCCAAAACGTCCTGTAATGTAATCCTCTGTTCTCTTATCCATAGGTCTTGAAAACAGTGTTTCAGTTTTATTCATTTCAACCATTTCACCAACAAGGAAGAAAGCTGTATTATCAGCAATTCTTGTTGCCTGCTGCATATTATGAGTAACAATAACAACGGTGTAGTCTTTCTTTAATTCAGCCATAAGCTCTTCAACCTTTAAAGTTGAAATAGGATCAAGAGCTGATGTCGGCTCATCCATTAAAAGCACATCAGGCTTAACTGCAAGGGCTCTTGCAATACACAACCTCTGTTGCTGACCGCCTGAAAGACCTAAGGCAGACTTTTTTAATCTGTCCTTAACTTCGTCA
>CABVEG010000335.1 GCA_902497185.1 uncultured Eubacteriales bacterium
AATTCCATGTTATTATATATCTATATTGGAAATTTCCAATATAAAATTTCATTTTATTAACTTATAATTATACCAAATTATAAAATTCATTTCAATATTTTACAAAAAGGAGCTGACAAAAAATTATGCTAAACACTGAAAATTTTATAAACTCACTATATTGGTTTTTGCAGGAAAACAGATATATAAACAAAACTTCCAATGCTGCCCAAAAAGAAATTTCCTTATTTAACAAACTTGAAAAAATGAAAAATACAGGATTATTATCTCCCGATGACTATACAAATTTAACCACTCTTTGCTATAATGCTTTATTTGATAATGAAATTAGCGGCTTTATTGCAGGAATATACATATCAAGAATACTTAATTCACTAAAATAATAACAAAGACTGCTGCAACATATAATTTCACAGCAGTCCTCTAAATTATTATCACAGTGTTTATATAAGGCTTCTCATTTCATTTATAACATTTCTCATATTTTCTCTGCCAACTGTAGCATTTATTTTTACACGCATTTCTGCACAATGAGGCAACCCTTTAATATACCAGCCTATATTTTTGCGCATTTCTCTAACACCTATAACCTCACCCTTGTAATCAACAAGCATATCAAGGTGTCTTTCTGCCATATCAAGCCTTTCCTCCCAAGAAGGCTCAGGCATTATTTCTCCTGTGTCGAGATAATGAATTACCCTTTTAAAAATAAAGGGATTTCCCTGACAGCCTCTTCCAATCATTATTGCATCACAGCCTGTATAATACAACATATTTTTAGCATCTTGAGGAGTGAAAATATCACCGTTACCAATTACAGGAATAGTTTTTACCTCTTCCTTAACTGCCTTAATAATATCCCAATCAGCCTTGCCTGCATAATACTGTTCTCTTGTTCTGCCATGTACGGTTACGGCAGCGGCACCGTTTTCTTCAGCGATTTTGCCCATTTCAACTGCATTAATATGATCATCGTCAAAACCCTTTCTGAACTTAATTGTGACAGGCTTATCAGATGCTTTTGAAACAGCCTCAACAATTCTTGCAACAAGGTCAGGCTTTAATGACAGTGCAGAGCCCTCACCGTTTTTAACTATTTTGGGTGCAGGACAGCCCATATTAATATCAATTATGGCTATGTCCTCATACTCATTTAGTCTTCTTGCCATATCAGCCATAGTTTCAGGCTCAGAGCCAAAAATCTGCACTGCACAAGGCTTTTCCAAAGGGTCAACCTGCAAAAGCTGTGTGGTATTTTTATTGTTGTACTTCATTCCCTTAGCACTTACCATTTCAGAATATACAAGTCCGCAGCCCATTTCCTTGCACAGTGTTCTGAAAACCTTGTCAGTTACTCCTGCCATTGGAGCAAGAAATACATTATTTTCAAGTTCAACATTACCTATTTTCATTTTGCTCCACCTATAACAAAGGTTTTATACCAAATTGAAAGAGAATTAAAAAGTTCTTCGTTATCTCTCTCAACATAACCAACTTCAAGCTTTGCACCTATTTCATCATATAAGTAATCATCAGGCTGATTCATTACTTCAATATACACATCGGCACTGTCCTTATAAAAGCCTATTATTGCTATACCCTTTGCCCTTTCGGCAAGACATACAGTAATTACTCTTAACTCCCTTTTTATCTGTTCAGGAAGTCTGTTAAATTTTTCATTCAAAAAATAGCCATGCTTGTAATATGAAGCAGAGCACAATATATCCTTATTATCTTCCATATTTTCCTCCATTGTTTTTTTGTGTTTAATTGGCTAGTATTCTATAAATTATAATTTAGCTTATCTTTGCGGTTACAACGGACGACCAATGGTCGCCCCTACATAGCTGTACTT
>CABVEG010000336.1 GCA_902497185.1 uncultured Eubacteriales bacterium
ATCTACACCGCTGGAGTTGTTAATTTTTATCAACCACACCAGTTGACAAAGAACCAATAAATATAATGGCAGACAGGGAATTGCTCCGTGTCTGCCATTTATTTTTAATAGGTATAAAATTTAATTCCTTCGGCAGGGAAAAGTTTAGATTGTGATTCTTTCAACTCAACAACATTGTTTTTAAAATATGTCAATGTTATTTTATAATCTTCTGCAAATATACATTCTGCCTTGCCTTCGTCTGTAATGTTAGCTATACCTTCAGTTACAATGTCCTTACCATTAGCAGCAATAACCTGATATTTCAAACTTTCACCCTCATTAATGTCGCTTATTATAAGCGTCTTTGCCATATCAGAGGAACCGCTTGAATATTTGCCTGCCTTAAAATTTGAATAAGCTTTTAAATCATCGTCAGTTGTCGTTGTGTTTTGATTGTCAGTAGTTTGCATTGCTGTTTTATGAACATATGCGGCACTTCCTGTAGGGAATAACTGGTTTTTGCCTGTTTCATAAACAGTAATTTCGTCACCGTGTATTTCAAATTTAAGACCATAAACATCGGAAATTGTACATATTGCTGTATAGTTTGTAATATTGGCAGTACCTTTTAATACACTGGTGTCATTTGTTTTAAATTCAAAATTAAAATCACTTGCTGTTACATTGCTAATAATAAGCCTGTTTGTGTCTATGTTTCCTTCTGTTGCTATAATATAAACTTTATTAGCCCAATAAGTTGATGCACTTGTATCAGGTGTTGTAATAGATGCCTCATATTTTGCTGCAT
This sequence comes from uncultured Eubacteriales bacterium, assembly GCA_902497185.1. Classification (GTDB taxonomy): domain Bacteria; phylum Bacillota; class Clostridia; order Lachnospirales; family CAG-274; genus Gallispira. The sequence continues at coordinate 791 of CABVEG010000336.1, forward strand.
CATAGTTTACATCTGCATTGAGAGCCTTGCCTATAGCTCTTATTGGAAGATAGGTTGTACCATTGTATAGTAGGGTGTCATCATTTACTGTGTTGCCGTTTACAATAAGTTTTATTTTGCCGAATATAACATCAATAGTCTGTGAATTTGCTGCCCCTACAGCAAGTACAGGTGTCATAACAGCAATGGCAGTTAATATACCTGCCACATAGCTTTTATAAGAAAACTTTTTCATAAAAATACCCCCTTTTAATGGAAAAATAAAGGGGCAGATAACTCTGCCCCTAAAGGTTAATCAGAAACATTATTAGTCAAGGTTGAAATATTTAGCAGCGTTGTTGTAGCAAATATCCTCAACAATCTTACCGGCAAATTCAATATCATCAGCATATTCACCGTTTTCAATCCATTCGCCAAGAATGTTACAAAGGATTCTTCTGAAATATTCATGTCTTGGATAAGATAAGAAACTTCTTGAGTCAGTAAGCATACCAACGAACTTACCAAGAACACCTAAGTTACCAAGAGCCTTAATCTGTGCTTCCATACCATCCTTATTGTCATTGAACCACCACGCAGTACCGAACTGAATCTTTGAAGCAGCCTCTGTACCCTGGAAACAACCGAGAATTGTACCAAATACCTGATTATCAGCAGGATTACCTGCGAATAATAAAGTCTTAGGTAAATTGTTGTTATAGTCTAAAGCATCAAGGAGATTAGTTAAGCCCTCAACTGTTGACCAGTCTGAAATACAGTCAAAACCTGTATCAGGACCCATCTTTTCAAACATTCTTGTGTTATTATCTCTCTTAATGTTCATATGGATTTCCATAGCCCAGTTTCTCTTGTGATATTCAGCACCTAAGAATAACATAAGAGCTGTTCTATATTTTTCGCCCTCATCCTTAGTTGTCTTTTCACCTGCAAGAGCTTTGGCAATAATTGCATCAACTTCAGCCTCTGTAGCTGTGTTATAAGGTACATAAGTAAATGCGTGGTCAGATGCACGGCAACCTAACTCGTCAAATAAATCCATTCTG
>CABVEG010000337.1 GCA_902497185.1 uncultured Eubacteriales bacterium
AAGAATATAGCTTCCTGATGTAGGCTTATCCAGACACCCCAATATATTCATCATTGTAGATTTTCCCGAACCGGAAGAACCCATAATAGATACAAACTCTCCGGGCTTAACCCATAGGTCTACCCCCGCCAAAGCCGCCACCTCCAGGACCCCCTGACGGTACACCTTGGTTAGACCCTCTATTCTGATCATTTCCCATTCCTCCATTTCTCATATCATCACCATTTTCACTGTTCTCACTCAAATTACTGCCTGCTTGTTTTTCAGCATTAAGGGCTTTAACTTCTTCTAGGGTCATACCCTCTTTTATATCATCACTTATAGACTTAATTACTTCGTCACCTTCATTAAGACCTGTAAGAACCTCAACAAGTGTATCACTTTCTTCTCCTGTAGTTATTTCCTTCTTTTTAACAATGCCTCCATCAACAGCAAATACATATTTTGTATTAGTTTTGGCATCTGTTTTAATTGAGCTTTCTGATATGGTTAATACATTTTCTTTATCCAATATTGTTATTTCAAGGTCTAAGTTGTATCCCGGCTTTAAAACTCCATCAGGATTATCAACAGAAATTTCAACAGGAACAGCAGTTTCTGTACCCATATTAGTAGATGCAGCTTCTGCACTATCATTAATTCTTGTTACGGTACCTGTATATTCCTTACCCTCTAAACCATCAGAGGTCATTACTACCTTTTGTCCAAGCTCTAATAAAGGCGCATCATATTCTTCAATATTAGCACTTACAATAAGCTTGTTAAAATCAGCAACCTTTAATATAACCGTATTTTCTTCCGTATATGTTCCTTCGTCAACACAAACCTCGGTTACTTTTCCATTTACTGTAGATGATGTACTATAAACCAGTTCACTTAAATCCTTTTCATAATCAGACAAATTATCCTGCAACCCCTGTAATGTAAGCTTTTGCTGTTCATACTTAGTTTTACTGTCAGTATCTCCTAATATTGTTTTAGAATCCTTTAAATCATTTTCTGCATCAGCAACATCATTTTGAGCAGTTGTAATACTTAACTTTGCATTATTCTGCTCCGTTAATAAATCATCATAACTTTGTTTAGCCTCCGTAAGTGTATCATTAGCCTTCTTGGCAGCAATAACAGCATCGTCATATTCACTTTGTGTTGCTCCTCCCACAGCTAAAAGCTGGCTTAAATCACTTACCTCTTTTTCGGCATCCTTAACATCCTGTTCAGCATTATCTATTGTTGTCTGCTGTTGAGCTAACTTGGTTGCATAATTACTGTAATTTGTTTCTGCTTCCTGCAATGCCTTTTCCTTGGCTGTTACAGTATTTTGAAGCTTTGCAATTTCTGTATCGGATGCAGGTGTTGTCATACTTGTCAAAGATAATTGAGCATTTTCTATTTCTCTTTTAGTATCCCTTATCTGTTTTTCAAGCTCCTCCTGTCTGTCATCCACATCATATTCAACTAATAAATCACCTTCCTGTACCGTATCTCCCTCTTCTACAAGTATTGTCTTTACTATATTAGTTTCTCCCTCAGCATAAACCTCAATTTCATCATCAAGAAGCACACTTCCCGAAGCAGTTATTGTATTGGAAAGAGAATTTCTTGTAACCTTCTCCGTCAATTCATTATTCTTTCCCATCATAGGCATATTTTCTTTTTCTTTAAAATGTCTGTATGTAAAAGTTCCTCCAATACCTATAACTGCAATAAGTAAAATTGCGGCACCTATTTTAATTTTCTTTTTCACCTCTACACCTCCAAGTGTTAATTATTAATTGCCATTATTTTATATAATGCATATTAATTAATCCTTAACTAATAA
>CABVEG010000338.1 GCA_902497185.1 uncultured Eubacteriales bacterium
TTTTTTTACAAGTTTTTGTTAAAAATTACAGTTGTAAATTTCAACTTAAAAAAACAGCTTATTATTATTTGAATTACAGCCCTTTTTATGTTATAATAAATAATTATGTTAAAATCAAAATATATAAATATAGTGTGAGGACAAATATATGAAAGCTATAATAGGTTTAGGTAATCCCGGCAGAGATTACAAGTGGACAAGACATAATGTAGGCTTTGAAGTCATAAACAAGCTGGCTTATGACTATAATATTGATATGAACAAAGAAAAATTTAAAGCCCTTATCGGTGAAGGCAGAATAGGCTTTGAAAAGGTTATATTTATCGAGCCTCTCACCTATATGAACCTTAGCGGCGAAAGTGTACGGGAGTTTGTAGGCTTTTATAAGCTGGCACCTGAGGATATTATAGTGGTGTGTGATGATATTAATTTACCTGTAGGCTCATTAAGAATAAGGACCAAAGGAAGTGACGGTGGTCAAAAGGGACTTAGAAATATTATATATCAGCTTGGATATGATAACTTTACAAGAGTGCGAGTAGGTGTTGGCGAAAAACCTGCTCAATGGGATTTAGCAAAATATGTATTAAGCAAATTTACAGAGGAAGAACATAACGATATAATAAAGGGTATTACAGATGCAGGTGATGCCGTGTCAATGATTATTAAAGACGGCAATGCACAAAGGGCTATGAATACCTATAACAAAAAGGGAATAGGCAATTAAAATGGACAAGAACATAACTACAAAAAGCGGACTATATGTTCTTCTCTGCTATATTCTCTGGGGTCTGTTGCCAATATTCTGGAAACTTTTAAGCCACCTTAATCCAATATATGTGCTTTGTTCAAGAATAGTATGGTCACTGGTTTTTTGCTTTATTATATTGTATTTAAAAAGAGAGCTAAATGTCATAAAAGATGTACTTTCAAATAAAAAACTGTTATTAAAACTTATGCTTTCAGGAGTTTTGTTAAGCATTAACTGGGGATCATATATATGGGCAGTAAATTCAAATCACGTTTTGGATGCAAGCCTTGCTTATTTTATTAATCCCTTAATTACAGTAATACTTGGCTTTATTATATACAGAGAAAAACTCACTGTTATACAGTGGATTTCTGTTATAGTTGCATTTATTGGTATACTTGTTCCAATTGCACACGAAGGAACACTGCCTTATCTTGCACTTATAATTGGAGGTTCCTTTTCTCTTTATTCTGCATTAAAAAAAGATATAAAACTTAACAGCGAAATTTCCAATTTTATGGAAACCCTTGCTGTTACCCCAATAGCCCTTTTTATAATAATATATTTTGAAATTCAAGGAATGGGCAGTATTGGTGCATTAAGCGGCGGGCAATTTATTCTTCTTCCTATTTCCGGTATTGTTACTTCAATACCGTTACTTTTGTTTGCTGCAGGAATAAAAAATATTTCCATGTCATTGTCAGGTATTTTAATGTACATAAATCCAACACTGCAATTTTTAGTTGGTATTCTTTTATATAATGAAAGCCTGACAAATGTAAATATAATCACATTTATTTTTGTATGGATTGCTTTATTACTGTTTATAATCAGTAATAAAAAAACGGCGAAAGCGAGTAATTTAAAATGAATATATTTTATGATTTTTTAAAGGAAAACAAAAATTTCAACAAATTAAAAAATTATATATTGGAAAAACGCACACCTGTACTTACTACAGGTGTTATTGATACGCAAAAAGCTCATCTTATAGCAGGTATGAATGAGGAACTTGATAACAGCACTATTGTAATAACCAATTC
>CABVEG010000339.1 GCA_902497185.1 uncultured Eubacteriales bacterium
AAATCCCCTCCTAAAAATAAAAAAACGTCTTTAGGGAGGTTTGTATCCGAGATTGTTTTACGCAAACCTCCCGATCAGCACACAATCTCCAAAATATTATTTTTCATAAAGCATCTCCTAAAATAATTTATTCTAATTGCTAAATTCGCATTAAAAAAATTCTAATTACTAACATTTGCAATGTAAAAACATTATAACTTTTATATAGATAAATTGCAATAAAAATATTTGTAAATTTTTAAATTAACTATTGATTTTTTATAATTCGAGTGTTATAATAGATATTGTTAAAAGATTAACAATACTTTTCTTATTTTTATTGGAGGTATGAATTATGATGAGATTTACTTTACCAAGAGATTTATACTATGGCAAGGATGCTCTTGAAGTTTTAAAGACCGTTAAGGGTAAAAAGGCTATAGTAGTTGTTGGTGGTGGCTCAATGAAGAGATTTGGATTCCTTGATAAGGTTGTTGACAACCTTAAGGCAGCAGGTATGGAAGTTCAGCTTTTTGAAGGTGTTGAGCCTGACCCATCAGTTGAAACAGTTATGAAGGGTGCTGCTGCAATGAGAGAGTTTGAGCCTGATTGGATTGTAGCTATCGGCGGTGGTTCTCCTATTGATGCTGCAAAGGCTATGTGGGTATTCTATGAGTATCCTGACTGTACATTTGAACAGTTAATTACACCTTTCAGCTTCCCTGAGTTAAGACAGAAGGCTAAGTTTATTGCTATTCCTTCTACATCAGGTACTGCAACAGAGGTTACAGCTTTCTCTGTTATCACAGATTACTCAAAGGGCATTAAATATCCTTTAGCTGATTTTAATATTACTCCTGATATTGCTATAGTTGACCCTGCATTAGCAGAAACAATGCCACCTAAATTAGTAGCTTATACAGGTATGGATGCACTTACTCACGCTATTGAAGCTTATGTATCTACTCTTAATTCACCATTTACTGATCCATTAGCTATTAAGGCTATTCAAATGGTTAATATGTATCTTATCAATTCTTACAATGCAGGTCAGGCATTCAGCAATGCTTTGTTAGGTATTGTTCACTCTATGGCTCATAAGACAGGCGCTGTATTCTCAACAGGTCACATTGCTCATGGCTGTGCTAATGCTATGTATCTTCCTTATGTAATTAAGTACAACGCTAAATGTGCTGAATCAAGATATGCTGATATTGCAAGAAGTATTGGTATTGACGGTACAGATGCTGAATGTGTAAAGGCTCTCTGTGACAAGATTGATGATATGAATAAGCAGATGAATATTCCAAAGACTCTTAAAGAGTTTGGCATCAACGAGGATGAGTTTAAGGAAAAGATCGCTGAAATTTCTAAGAATGCTGTTGGTGATGCTTGCACAGGTTCTAATCCAAGAGAAATTACTCCTGAGGTTATGGAAAAGTTATTTAACTGCATTTACTACGGTACAGAAGTTGACTTTTAAAAAAATACATATAATTTATAAGGGAGGGGTATTAATCCCCTCCTTTATTTTATAGGCAAATCTCACGTCTGATAATAACTTATGTCTTTGCTAAACGCCCCTGAAAACTGTTTCTCTTAATAAATTCCTTTGATATGGAGTTAAGCACACGCCTCTTGTCAAGACTCCACCATGGTTCAAAAAGTTCAGCCTTATTAGCATCTCCCGTTACTCTGTGAATCACAATATTCTGAGGTATTCTTTCAATAATATTTACAACAGTGTCTACATACTCTTCAATATTAAATATTTTAAAATTTTTTTCTTTATAAAAGTCATACAGGAGTGTA
>CABVEG010000340.1 GCA_902497185.1 uncultured Eubacteriales bacterium
ATGAGGCTTGTTCAGGTACTAATACAGACCGAGCAGGCTTTCAAAATATGCTCGCCGATGCTGAAAGACATAAATTCGATGCTGTAGTAATTTATGATATTTCAAGAGGCAGCAGAGATGTTGTTGACTGGCTTAATTTCAGAAAGGAAATGGCAGCACTTAATATTAAGGTTATCTCCTGCACTCAGGAGCTAGGCGATATATATGACCCTAACAATTTTCTTACCGAGCTTATTTCTGTTGGTCTTGGACAGCACGCAGTTCTTGATACAAGAAAAAAATCTATTGCAGGTGTTGCAACAAAGGCTAAAGAAGGTGTTTTTCTCGGAGGAACTCCACCCCTTGGTTATGATATTAAAGACGGCAAATACATAATAAATAAAAGTGAAGCTGTTATTGTAAGAAAGATATTTGAACTGTACGCAGCTAATAATAGTTATGATGCAATACTTGTTGCATTAAAGGGAAAAAGCACTAAAAGAGGTAATCCATTCACTAAAACATCAATTAAATCAATTTTGGAAAATGAAAGATATATTGGTGTGTATACTTGGAATAAGAAAATATTTAAGCAGATGCGTAAATGGGCAGGCGGTAAGCCTAATCCGAATATCGTAAGAATAGAGGACTGTATTCCCCCAATTATAAAAAAAGAGGTGTTTAATGTGTTTCAAGAACGAATGAGAAATAAGAAGAGAAATGCCAGCTTTAAAGCTAAAAGAGAATATTTACTTTCAGGGCTTATTGAGTGTACCGAATGTGGTTCTACTTATGTTGGCCATACAAGCACCAATACTAAGGGCTATTCAACAAGATATTATTCTTGTGGTAATAAATATAGAACTAAAACTTGCCATGCAAAAAATATTAATGCAGATATGATTGAAACTTTTGTAATATCACACTTAAAAGAGTACTTAGCTACTGCTAATTTTGATGAAATTGCTACACAAATTTGTTTACAGGTAAATAATGCCTCAAAGGATTTATCTAAAGAAAAAAATGAAATAGCAGAAATTGACAAAAAGATTAGAAATGCTATGAATGCTTTTATGTCTGGTGTAGTGTTTCCTGAAATGCAGGAGGAAGTTGACCGCCTCAGAATAAGAAAGTCAGAGCTTGAGGATATTGTTGTAAGACGTTCTATGACTAACGCACCTGTTAGAAAAGATAGAGTTGTAAAATTCTTTGAATATGCTCTCAATTTAATAGAGCAAGACCCTAAGCAGGCAGTTAAATGTCTTATAACAAAAATATACGCCAACACTGACGGCAGCTTTACCGTAAATGTAGGCGTTGATATAAAGAGTTGCGGGGGCGCACAACAAATATTGCCAACAAAATATGAAGTAATTATCAAAATTGCTTAATTAACGAACAATAGTTATAAAACTAGAGTTCGTTTTTTTATTGCAAAATTATATATTTGGAGGCAAAAACTATGAAAAAATTAATGGCAATTACAATGGCGGCAATGATGGCTACAACAAACATTACAACTTTAACAATAACAGAAGCAGCAGAAGTTATTGTAACAACAGCAAAATCAACTACATTTAATGATATGGTTAAAGATTACATTAAAAAAAGAAAAACTATAATTGACATAAGTCAGTATAAGTTAAGTCCTGAAGATGCGTTAAATAAGTATTTTACATTAAGAAACTGCGAACCTGAAATATGGTACACAAGCGAAAGTGCTTCTGTGACCACTAAAAACGGCAAAGCATATTCACTAAATATTGCTTATAGCTATACAGAAAAAGAAGTGTTAGAAACAATGGCTTA
>CABVEG010000341.1 GCA_902497185.1 uncultured Eubacteriales bacterium
TAAGGCACAGGGTTTTGATCCCTGCATTCGCAGGTTCGAATCCTGCCAGCCCAGGTTTTACCTAAAGTAAGTTTTCAATTTAATAATGGGCTATCGCCAAGCGGTAAGGCAACGGATTCTGATTCCGTCATTCGCAGGTTCGAATCCTGCTAGCCTAGCTAATATCAGTGTTTGAGAGGGTTTTAAAACCCTCTCATTTTTTGTATTAGCCCCACCCAGCTGGAAGTAACGCAAAAAGCGGTGCAGATTCAAAACAATCTGCACCGCTAAAGTTATGATTTTAGTCAATCACACCGGTTAACAAATATCCTAAAAGATATATAACATATATTAATCATTCATAGGTGCTTTAGTATAAGGTATAAGTCTGCCTCCAAGCAAAAGGTCATACTCCTTTATCATAAGCCAGTCATTATCAGGATTAGATTCATTATAATAGATATTAAATCCGTTATCTAAAATGTTATCAAAATCTAAATTTGCTTCATTCTTAAATCCATCTAAATAAAGATCACTATCAAGTTCAAGAACAGCATCCTGAGCCATATCAAGATTAATATAACCATTTAAGTCTGTATCGATCTGACCTCCTAACTTACAACCGTCAGCAATGTTAATATTAAGGAGAGTCTTCTCATCTAATACAATTCTTGTATCATCAATAACAACGCCATCATCAAGATTAAGTGTTATGCTGTTTCCTCTTTCCTGTTCCTGCTTAAATATTTCAGGAGAGTTAATGAGTGTAGCTGTATTAATCTTTGTTTCACCCTTTATATTAATTGTTACATCACTTTCTCTTATATAAAATGCTGTACCTTTTTTGTTATTAACAGTAACATTCTCAAGCTCAATAACACTATTTTCATCATTTGTGGATACAACATCAAAAGCTCCTGCATATGTACCCTTACCTGATCCGTTAGCTGCCTCAATAGTTACATCCTTTAATGTAATATTACCACCATCAGAAACCTTAATTACACCATAATTTTCAGGCGCTTCCATATCTGCGTCAGTAATAGATACTTTTGCTCCGTCTGAAACATTAACAGCATATTTAGGGTTATTACCCAAAGCATTAATATCGGTGCCATCAGCAGTAACAACTGACTCTCCTACAGCATATATACCATTACCGTTTGTAGCTGTTACAGAGCCATCTTTAATTTTAACCTCTGACTTATTATCAGCATTAATTCCATTACCTCCTACAACCTTAATGCTTGTATCAGTAATGTCAACTTCACTTGCATTATCAACAGATACTGCATTATCACTTGTAACATTGACACTTGAATCGTCAATAGTAATTGCTCCGCCGTTTGAAGCATTAATAGCATCTTCTATGGTTTCACCGCTGTAATTTCTGCTTTCTTCAACCTTAGCTTCTTCCTTCTTAGTTGCTTCTTCTTCAGCTTCTTTAATCTTATCATTCTCAGCCTTTTCCTCAGCCTTCTTTGTCGCTTCAACAGTATACTCATCAATATATTTATCAAGCTTTGCAAATACTACTGCCATTTCAGCTCTTGTCATAGTTGATGAAGGATTTAAGTTGCCTTTATCATCACCATTAATAAGTCCTATTTTATAAAGAGTTGCTGTTGCAGTCTGATTCTCTATACCTGAAATACTGTCTTTATCATTAAACATTGAAACATCCGTACTTAAACCTGACAAAAGACTTTGGCTGTTTAAAGCTCTGTAAATCATTGTAACGGCATCAATTCTCTTAATATTATCATCAGGATAAAATGCACCTCTTTCAGTAATAACACCTTCAAGCGC
>CABVEG010000342.1 GCA_902497185.1 uncultured Eubacteriales bacterium
GACTGGAGAGGGTGTTGCAACAAGAGATTTAATGATTTCCAATTGTAATACCAGCGGAAACATTGTATTTGATGAAGAAGCAGCAGGCGGACTTATTGGTGAGGCAGGAAAAACAATTATTACAATTAATAATTGTGAAAGCTCTGTTGATATTTCATGGAATAACGCAGAAGATGACAGCGATATTTCTTTCTTAATGGAAACTGGCAGAGCCGGCGGATTCATCGGATGTGTTAACGGTTCCTATATTGCAATTTGTAATTCTGAGTACAAAGGTAATCTTGATGTCGATGGTGACTTTAAAGGTGATTGGTACGGCTGGTACATGAATGATACTCATGTTACAGTTTATGAATTATCTGGCGGATTGCCGGTTGATGATATTTTAAATATTGAAGGTATTGATGCTTTAACTCCGGTTACAGATCCTGCGACAGGTGTTTCTAACTATCAGGTTACAGTAAGTACTCTTACCGGTCTGGACAAAATGGTAACAATGCTTCAGGCTAACCCTGCACTTGCAGATATGATTACTTTTAATGTTAACTTTGATTTTGAAACAATGGACGGCATGTATGATCCTTCTGTATATGAACAGTACGGCGTTGTTCAGCATTTATACGAAGATGAAGACGGTACAGTCCACAATGATGTGTACATTGATAACGAAATTGATTTAGAAACCACATTCCATCAAGGTGAAATGCCGGAATGTTCTGGAACTCCTATTATTGTTGAGTGCGTAGAGCTAAGTCAAACAATGGTTTCAGGATTATATAAAGATGCAGACGGCAACTATGTTGTTAATACTAGTGAAGGTCTGAAAAATGTTAATATGAATTTCAACTACGAAGATCAGGTTACTGATGTAACAAAACGTCTTGAGGCCGATGAGGTAAGATATCGCGAATATATTACACAAATGGTTCAATATTATCAAAATAAGATGTATGAATCTTTGAGAGCAATATATTCTTATGATGAAGATAAGTCATTACCTGTAATAAATAAAGCTGAATACAAAAAACTGCAAAAAATGCAGGAAGCAGGCATGGAGTTGACAGATGAGCAAAAACTTGCTATGGCTGTATATGAAGTAGATTATAAAGTAATGAACCTCGTTTCCGATACAACTCATAATTATGGCTGTGGTATGGGCGGAAATGCATCATTCCTTGATGAGTCAAAAGCTATTCAAATGCTTGATGAAGCAGGAAGACCATTATTTACGACATTAAACGGTGATCAGCTGCGTCAGAGAATGGATGCAGAAGGAAATCTTTTAACAGATGATGAAGGTAATCCTGTATACGAAAACCTTGATGGCAGTGATTATGAAGGTCTTGCAGAAGTATTTGCTCAAAGAGGATATCCTGTAACTGATGACGATGGCAACTTCTTATACACTGATAAAGAAGGTAATTCAGTAACCAAATTTGTAGACGATGAAGGAAATACAAGCTATAAAAATGCCGACGGTACAGATTATGAAGGTGCTGAAGAAGATTTGAAACAGCAGCTTGAACCTTATGACAATGCAGGCGAATATCAAGATTTGGAAAATGAAATGAAAGATTTACTTGAAGAAGTTGAAAGCGGTGCATACTAAGTTTTAATCCCCTTCTATTTAAAGAAGGGGATTATTTGTAAATAAATATTAAAAATTATACAAAACTCTATACACATGTTATATAATATAGTTATATGTATATCGTCAAAAACTTGAAGGACTATAACTTGTCCCACAAGCAGAGGATTTTT
>CABVEG010000343.1 GCA_902497185.1 uncultured Eubacteriales bacterium
GTTCTGAATGTAAATGACGTATTGCCGCTGTTAAGCGCCCTATTTATAAAGTCCTTCAATTCATCTTCATTGTGTATAATATAGTTATTTAATGTATAATAATTATACTTGTCGGAATTACACTCAGGAAATTCACTTCTTTCCCAAGAATGAGTTTTTGACATAATACTGTCAGGCACATTTAAGTAATTATATCTTTCTCTGTTTGGAATATCAGGAACAGGGTCATCACTTGTTACATCAACGTGATAATATTCTCCGTCCAGTTTAATTAAATTCCACATATGATTAACATTGTTAGTTGTGCCTGTTATAATACTTACGTCAAGACCTGCCATTTTACCCATTACATAAAAGGTATTTGCATAAGCCTCACATATCCCCTGACCATCAAAAACAAAGCCCTGAATACTGTGGGCTCTTTGAGGAACATTGTTTGCATCAAGAGGACCGTATTTAAAGCTGTTTGTAATAAAATTGTGTATTGCAACTTCTTTTTCATAATCTGTTGAAAGGTCGTCAGTAAGTTTTCTTGTGCTTTCCCATAAAATGTCATAAACTTCCTTTTGCTCAATATCCAGCTTGCTGAAAAGAGTGTAATTATCCACTGCTCTTGCTATTTTGTAATTTGGGTTATAGTCAAATGTGTAGGTAATTGTGGATATACCCTCAACTGAAACAACACCCTTTGCGCTTATTGAAGCATTATAGTTTTTAAGGTCACTTAAATTATAATCATCGTCATTAAAGCCTGCAATTTGAAGTGTAATACCGTCCTCCAAATTTTCATAAGCTCCAATAATTGCTTTTTTCCATTCATCGGTTGTTGTTACTGTTTTTGTGGCATATATTGAGTAGGTCTTGCCCTGTATTGTGGAATAAAGGCTTTTCCACGTTGTCACAATATCATCACAGTTATCTGCAAATACATTTTGAGCCATAAGCATTACTGCTAAGGCTGATAATAAAATTCTTCTTTTCATATTTATCTCACCGCCCTTACAAATTCCATTTCACTGTCATTTAAAAGACGGTATTCTCCCTCCTTTAGTGAGTTATCAAGTTTTATATCTCCGAAACTTATTCTTTTAAGATATATAACCTTACAGCCTAAGGCAAAAAACATTCTCTTTATCTGATGATATTTGCCCTCCTGTATTGTAACCCTTACTTTGGTGTAGTCCTTAAAAACCTCTTCTATTATAAGGTCTGCGCTCTTACAAGTAAAGTCTTTTAATATTACACCTTTATTAAAAATTTCTATGGCATTATCAGGCAATGTACCTTCAATGTGAGCAATATATGTTTTTGAAATATGCTTTTTAGGTGAAAGAGTGTTATGAGCAAAGTCACCGTCATTTGAAAGTATTACAAGACCTACAGTATCTCTGTCAAGCCTGCCCACAGGAAAAAGACCTATATTTTGATACTTTTTATCCAAAAGGTCTGTTACAGTGGCTTTGTGTTCATCCCTTGTGGCTGACAGACAGCCTGAAGGCTTATTAAGCATAATATAGGTATATTGATTATACTCCATAATTTTGCCGTCAAGCGTTACAACTGAGCTTTCATCAACCTTGTAGTCGCTTGTGTCAACAGTAACATCATTTACCTTTATTCTTTTTGAGCGTATTATTTTTTTAACCTCTGAGCGTGTGCCTAAGCCACAGCTGCAAAGGTATTTGTCTAATCTCATTGACATAGGAAGTTCTCCGTAATTAAATTTTAATTATATTTTTATGTACAAATATGAATT
>CABVEG010000344.1 GCA_902497185.1 uncultured Eubacteriales bacterium
ATTATGAATTAGATCCTGAAACTAATAAAATTACGGAAATTCCTTTCACATATGGTAATGTTGATATGAATGAGGGTATAGATAAGGCAGATATTGTTCTTGTACTTAAATATGTTTCAGGAATAGCCGATAATGGTATTTTTAACAGAAAGGCTGCTGATTACAATAACGACGGTATAATTGATATTAACGATGCAGTAAAAATGTTTAATGCAATAGCTTTATAATAAAAAAACACCCTAGGGTGTTTTTTTATTACTTCAAATCGGTACTTTTTATGATTTCTTCAATTTCGTTTATCTTATCCTCGTTGGCATCAGTTAATGTTGCAATTGCAGTTACAAGTTTGTCACCTTTAATTTTATAGTTATTTATAAGAATACTGCTAGACTCACCTACAGTAAGAGTTTGCTTAAAATACAGACTTTGTTGAGAACCATCCTCATTTGTTTCGTAATTAAAATCAGAGATTTGACTTACTGACATAATATCATCACCTAAAAGCTCGGCAATGTCCTCTTCTGATGTTGGCATTTTATATCCGTCAGGAACATTTGTTGATGTGTATGAAACCATATCACTGTCTTTGGAAATAACAAAAGATTCAGAATCATCGGTAACAGTTTTCCAACCTGTACCGGGGAGTGTAACTTCAATGCCCAAATTTTCTGATTTTAATGTTTTTGAACAGGCAGTTAATGATGTAAGACTAAAAGCCATAATGGCGATATAAATTAATTTTTTCATTGGTAAAATCCTTTCTTTTTTTATTTAATTATAACAGTTATTTTCTTGTTAGTCAAAGGTTTTGGTAAAGTTGTTATGTATAAAATAGACGATATTTTTTTCTATATCAACATAATAAACATTGTAATTGCCATATCCGCTTGGTGCATCAATATAAAAATAATCTCCTTCCTTTATTTGAGTATCTTTATCAAATGTGTATTTGTCCTTATAATCACACCATTTAAGCCATTCTTCAAAATTATCAAAGTAGTTTTTTATGTTTTCTATATCATATTGTGTAACTATTTTACATTCAGAGTTTTTAATATAATTTTGTACTGAATGTGAATTAAAATAATACTCACAGTAGTCAGTATAATCTCTAAAGCTGCCAGATGTATAATATGATTTTCTGTCACACAAAGCATTGCATAAATTGTTATATGGTGAAAATTCACCGGAATTATCTGATGCTATGTATGTGATAGATATTTTTAGGAGTAATATGAGAGTAATTATAATAAGTATTTTTTTGAGCATAACTTAACCTCACTAATTTATCATTGAGAATAATAGTAAATAATTATATTATAAACTTCATTAACAGCACAGCCTTCAACAAGTCCATGATTCCAGTAGTCAAGTTCTGGGCTGCCATTAATATTTTGAACAATGTAATAATTAAAGTCCATATTTCCTAAGTCAGCATTGTCTAAATAGTATTCAAAACTGTCATATAAATAATGACTGTTATCATCAACATAACTGCTTTTATTTATGATTTCTGCTGAAAGATTTTTTAATCTTTCCTTTTCCTTTTCAAAATCCTCATCATTATATTTTTCTAAAAGTATATAGTTTGAGCCTCCTTGAAAAAATTGAGGATTGTAATAAAACTCGGTATCAAGGGAATTTTTTGGAAGCCTATCGGGAAAAACGGAAGGCTGATAGCTATTCATTACTCTGTAATAGTATTTTATGTCATTAATACCTTTTAATAA
>CABVEG010000345.1 GCA_902497185.1 uncultured Eubacteriales bacterium
ATTTAAATTATAAATTTAATAGAGGAGTGATTTATATGAAAAGAATTATGGCACTTGTTATATGTATGGTATTTATGTTAAGCTGTTCTGGTTGCAGCGAACTTGAAATTGAACATTTTGACAAGTCAACTTATGGCAGTATGGAGGGCTTATCTGAATTTGATGAAACTGTATCCATTACTATTAATCCTGAAATAATGGCAAATGCTGTTATAGATATACAGGATAAAATATCTCTTTTATACGAGGATGAAAATGACAAATATGCACCTGAGGCAGAAAGCTACGTAACACCGGAAGATGATGATGCTGAAGAATTTGTAAATGAATTTCTTTCTGCCATAAGAGTTGCCCTTGATGAAAATAAACTGTTTAGTTATAGTGTTAGTGCTAAAGGAGGATTGGATGCTGATAAAAATATTGCTGATGAAAATTTAAGCATAAGTTTTGGCAATATTACCATTGACTGTGGTAACTGTTATTTGAGAGGGGAAAAAATGTATATTGATAAAAAACTTTTTTATACCCTCGGGTCAATAAGTTATATGACTGATTTTGAAATGCTTGGCAAATATTATACTGCTCTTGACGATATGTTTGGCGATACAAAGTATGTTGTTTTTGATTACAGTCAAGTTTATGGTGGTATAAATAACGGCAACTTTGCTCTCTCCATAGTGGACAGTACTAATATTTTACAGCAGGCACAGCTTGAATATTATGAACAGGCAAAAGAGCTTTTGAAGAATTTTGATACAGGCTGTGTAACAAGAATTGAAAACGGTACAAGATTTCAGATTAAGCCTTATGAATTTTCAGAGATTGGCAACAGATTTGCTTCATATATAAGACAGCACAATGAGTCTGCATCAAATCTTGTAAATGATTATATGTTACTTATTATGGCTACAAGTGCAAGTATGTATGGAGATGAAATGAATGATATGTCATTTATTTTTGATAATATAAGTGTTACAGGAGATGACATAATGCTTGCAATGGATGAATTAAAGGAAATATTTAATTCCCCTGAATTTGATGTTATATTCAGAACTCTCAATATTACATATACAAATGATATTACGCAAAAGGATAATACATCTTCAAATACTACAGTAATTAATGGTGAATATGATAATAAGACTGCTTTTGAAGTGGCTGTAGATATTGATTTGACTAAAATGGAAAATTATGAATTTAATAATATAGATGATGTAAATACTATAGAGTATAAAGCATTTTTTCAAAAACTTGCTGAAATTCAAAATGATTTAATGTATGAAATGTATAATTTCAGTGAATATGACAGCTATGAGTGTCCTAATTGTGGAGAAAGCTTTGAATATGTAGATACTCATTATTGTGAAAATTGTGGTTTTGTTCACGATTTTTATGTAGAAGATGAAAATTGTAACAAACAGCCGGGTTGTGAACTTGCAAATGAAGTACAACAGGTAATTGCATAAATAAATTAGTGGTGAAGAAATTTTTGGGCTGTTGCAAAATGGATAACTGTTATGCAACAGCTTTTTTATACATAAAAAGAAAAAACGGATTACAAAGGCTCCTTTTATAGCTTAATTAAATAATGAAAAACCAAAATACAATGACTTATTATAACAGAGAATTTGAGCCTTTAAAAATTTTTGTGTAAACAGTATAAAAACAGTCCTTCTTGACAATAATGCAAATAGAAGTTAATGTAAAAATTTG
>CABVEG010000346.1 GCA_902497185.1 uncultured Eubacteriales bacterium
TTCAGAATCCCTTTGAATTTCAATGGTATCTACCTCTGAATTAATCATCTGTGAAATCATATCATTATATGAATATTGAACAGGTGTTTCTGTAGTAGTATTTATACCTCTTTTAAGAATAATAAATGCAATTATAATTGCAAATATAGTAAAATATAAAATAACACTTCTTAATTTATTATTTTTCAAAACATAACCTCCTTTTTATCATACATTTAATAATGATAACATATATTAAAAATTATTTCAACACTTTTAACATTTATATTATACAAAATTTTCCTCATTATTTTCCATTTTTTGTATTTTAAGATTTCTATAAAATATACTGCATATAAATGCCGTAAAAGGTATTGCAAGAAGTATACCGAAACTTCCTATAATAGCCTGCATAACTTCGAGAATTATTTTTTCCTTATTCATAAGCTCAAAAAGTGAACCATTATATATAACCTGCAGCACTGTTACCTCAAGAGCACTGCCTATGTAGGCTAATACAAGAGTGTTTGCCATAGTGCCCATCATATCTCTGCCTATTACCATTCCGCTTTTATAAAGCTCCTTTGATGTAATTGATGGAGCTTTTAATTTAAGCTCATGAAGAGATGATGCCATACTCATAGCAACGTCCATAACTGCACCCATAGCACCTATTGTTACTGAGGCAAATATTATACCAAGCAAATCCATATCAGGAAATTCAAGTATTAACCTTTGACAATCTGCATCCATTATACCATTCCACTTTAAAACTCTGTTCATTATTAGTGTAAGTACACCTGCAACAACAACGCCTCCTGCACAGCCAAGCATTGCCATAAATGACTTTGTGTTGAATCCGTTCACTATAAGTATTGTCATTAATATTGTATAAATACATATAACTATTGCCCAGATATAAATATTTTCACCGCTTATTACAGCAGGCACGAATACGACAAAAACAGCAAGACAGGTAAATAACAGAGAAACCAGAGTATTAAAGCCCTTCATTCTTCCAAAGAACAAAAGTACTGCCACAAAAGCAACACCCAGCCATATTATGTAATTTGTCCTAACATAGTTTGTAAACTGCCACTGGTCACTAACTGAATTATCAAGAATAACCTTGTCCCCTTCTTCTACTTCCTTAACAGCAACTGTAGGATCATTAGGATTTATTGTTTGCAAACCTATAATATCCTCACCTTTACCTGTGTCTGCCGAAAAATAAATTTCAATATCTCCTGTTTCAGGATTATTTGTCTGCTTTCTTATTGCCGTAACCTCAGCAGTAACAAGAGAGTCCTGCGCTCCGGACAAAAGAGTGTAGTCGTTTCCCATTGTAGCTACCTTATTACCAAAATATATAAAAGCAGCACTAATTAATATCACAATAACATAAACAACAGACTGAAATGTCTTGTTATTCATAAATATTCCTTCCTTCATTAAGCATTACATAAATTTTACCACAAAATAAAAAAAATACTACAATTTTATCAAAAACTTAATTAAATATTAAAAATTAAAATATATAAAATCAGTTTATATAGCCGCTTGCGAGATGCTTTTGTGTATTGTATGTTTATTGTAATTGCCTTACGATACAATAACATATTCCTATTATTAAATCAACACATTTATTTTCATTTGCAAACACCAATCCCTCAATATTCGACAATTATTTGCATTGGTATTTATTTAAAATTCATAAAATGTATTA
>CABVEG010000347.1 GCA_902497185.1 uncultured Eubacteriales bacterium
CCTGTAAGCCTGCTCATCACTTGTTTTGCACCGCTATTTTACTTTCGCGTAAATTATAATTTAAATTATTACCTAAAAAAGGCACTTCAATTAGTGCCTTTAACAAAATAAATTTTTACTTAGTATCTTATATAAACTCTCTGTTTTTCCTATACTGCATAGGTGAAATACCTTTATTTTTCTTGAACACATCTCCAAAATAATTGCTGTCATTAAATCCGGACTCATAGGCAATTTCAGTTACGGAGAGCTTTGTTTCAAGGAGGAGCTTACAAGCCTTTTTAATTCTTAAATTAAGCAAATATTCCTTAAATCCGAAGCCTGTTACCTCCTTAAATTTTTTTGAAAAATATGTACTGCTCATATTCACATATTGGGCAGTATCAGAAAGAGTTATGTTTTTATTATAATTCTCAGCAATATATCCGGCGGCAGACTGTATGTTTTCATCACAGCTGTTAAGGCTTCCGGAATTATTAAATATATTAATTTTGTTGTCACTTGTAAAATGTCTTTTGTATCTTATTAAAAAAATCATAAGCTCATTTAAATAATATTCCATAAGTATGGAAGAAAACTCATCCTTATTTTTATATTCATTATAAAGCTGAGATATTAAGCTCTCTATATATTCACGGC
This sequence comes from uncultured Eubacteriales bacterium, assembly GCA_902497185.1. Classification (GTDB taxonomy): domain Bacteria; phylum Bacillota; class Clostridia; order Lachnospirales; family CAG-274; genus Gallispira. The sequence continues at coordinate 640 of CABVEG010000347.1, forward strand.
GCTGAACAGGTATTGAAAATACCTTTTGCTTAAAACAATTTTCAATCTCATCCCTTCCAAATCTCTCAATAAGTCCGGCAATATGTTTATCGTTAAACAGTATATAAGCTCTTTCGTTTATCTTATCGGAGCTGTAGGCTGTTTTGTGCATAACATTTTTATCTAAAAGCACGAGGTCACCTTTTGAAATATTGTATATTTCTCTTTCAATAAAAAACTTTCTGGTTCCTGCAATCAGGTAGTATATTTCATAAACAGGGTGAAAATGTGCGTTTTTCATTTGATAGAATTTACCCTGTCTGTCAGTTCCAACCTCAATATCGGTGTCGCCTATTCTTCCCATATTCACCACCACCTTAAAAAATCTGTAATTTAATTATATCACACAAACTATTAGAGGTAAATACATTTTTCTTGTTGTAAAATTTATGTATAACAATGGGAGGGCGTCAAATGATTAAATTAAAATTTGAAAAGATATATTCAACAGACCGAATAAAGGAAAATTGTTATATAGGTTTGCCATTTAAAAAAGGTGAGCTTAATAATAATTTTAATTCAGAAACAGATGTAATGGTAACGGATAATAAGGGTATAGAGTATGCTTCTTTTGCAAGACCTCTTTCTTATTGGGAGGATGGTAGTGTAAAGTGGTTGTTTACACGTTTTGAGGCAGATATTTTGGCAAATAAGGAGGCAGAATATTTTCTTTATACAGATAAATACCATAAAAATGACTATGTAGACGGCAGAGTAGTATATAAAGAAAATATTGTTGATACAGGTGAAATAAAGGTTAAGCTTAGTACAGGCAAAAGACTTTTTGATTATATTGAATATAATGGAAAAAAATATGAAAATGCTGTTAAGCTGCCTGTTTTAAGTGACAAAAGAGGTAATACGTATATTCCCGAGATTGCGGCTTGGGAAATAGTTGAAGAAAGTCCCCTTACTTTAATAATTAATGGAAAAGGCTATCATAAATTAAATGGTAAGGACATTTATGCCTTTGATATAAAACTTACATTTAACAGAAATAAATCGGATTTTGAAATGGCTTACA
>CABVEG010000348.1 GCA_902497185.1 uncultured Eubacteriales bacterium
AATAAATAAATAAAAGCTGATGTAGATACAATAGATCCAAAATAAATTGCAATCTTTAAAGGCATAGTCGAAAATGCAGTAATACCTTCAATGGCATATTTGAAAAGTCCCCAGAAGCTCCACTTGGTTTCGCCTGCTGCTCTTTCCACATCCTCAAAGTCTATCCACTTGGTATCAAAGCCTACCCAACTGAAAATACCCTTACTGAAACGCTGTACCTCACTCATAGATATAACAGCCTGAATCATTTTGCGGTTCATCATTCTGAAATCACCTGCACCGTCAGGCATATCCACATCTGATATTCTATTAACAAATTTATAAAAGCCTCTTGTAAAAAGAGTTCTCAAAAATGGGTCGCCATCCCTTGTTGCCCTGTTAGTGGCACAGCAGTCATAGCCCTCCTCCATTACCTCAAGCATTTTGGGAATAAGTGCAGGTGGGTGCTGCAAGTCAGCATCCATAACAACAGCATAGTCACCCTTTGAATTTTTAAGACCTGCATACATTGCAGACTCCTTGCCAAAATTCCTTGAAAAAGATATATATTTTACTCTTTCATCCTCTTTAGCAAGCTCTTTCATTATTGACAAAGTATTGTCCTTGCTACCATCGTCTATAAATATAAAATTAAAGTCGTAGTTCTTTATAGAATTAATTACTCTGCAGCTTTCATCATAAAACATTTTAAGCACCGCAGACTCATTATAGCAAGGGACTATTAATTCTACCAGCATAATAGTCTCCTTTCTTAAGTTAAAAGCATACACAATTATTTTAACCTAAATCAGCAAATATAGCAATAAATTTTTGTATTTTTTTAATATAAATGGCTAAAATAACTGTAAAATAACAAGGGGAGAGAACAGAAAATGAACAAAAAACAGGAATTAACCCCAACTTCAATTATAACAGGCATAATTCTTGCCATAGCTTTCGGCGGAGCAAACGCATATCTTGGCCTAAGAGTAGGTATGACCGTTTCGGCATCAATACCTGCTGCCGTACTATCAATGGGTATAATAAGGCTTGTGTTAAAACGAAGCTCAATACTGGAAAATAATATGGTACAGACAATAGGCTCTGCCGGAGAATCAATAGCGGCAGGTGCTATATTTACATTGCCTGCACTATTTATGTGGTCAGCCGAATGGAATACAACACCGCCTTCACTTATTGAAATATGCCTTATATCCCTTTGCGGAGGCATATTAGGTGTTGCATTTATGATACCCTTGAGAAATGTACTCATAGCAAATCCCGCCGAAAATCTGCCCTATCCCGAAGGCACGGCATGCGCAGAGGTACTTATGGCAGGAGAAGAAAAGGGTGCGTCGGCAGCATCTGTTTTTAAAGGACTTTCAACAGCAGCAATATACAAATTAATTACAGATGGCTTTGGTATTTTCCCATCACAACTCCATTATGAGCCAAAAAGATTTAAAGGCGGCGGTTTCGGTGTAGATATACTTCCGGCATTGACAGGTGTAGGATATATATGCGGACCTAAAATTTCATCATACCTGCTTGGCGGTGGTATATTATCATGGCTTGTTTTAATGCCCCTTTTAGCCTTTTCAGGCAATAGCAGCTTTGAAGCTCTTGACTCCTTCGGAGTGTGGAAAAACTATATAAGATATGTGGGTGCAGGAGCAGTTGCAGCAGGAGGAAAATGACACGGGTATAAAGGGCAC
>CABVEG010000349.1 GCA_902497185.1 uncultured Eubacteriales bacterium
TTTATGCGACTATTGAAACCCCTCAGTCACTTCGTGACAGCTCCCCTATAAGGGGCGCTCATGGCTGGTCCCTACCTTAGCTTTCTGCCCAAAATGCATCTGCATTTTGGGCAATTAAACACTAATTTATCTGAGGAAAAACTATGAAAAGTATTCGTTGGCGACTTGTATTTATGTACCTGTCATTAGTATTTATAGTTATGATACTTACAGGTACATTTATTATAGTCAGTACAGAAAACAGAGAACAAAGAAAAGCATCTGACGAGCTTCGTCAGTGTGCGGTATATATTGAAGAACAGGTTATTGAGCAGTATGACAGCAGATATTTTCAAGACAGTCTTATTAATTTGTCTATTGTCAGTTCAACTCTTAGAAATATGAATGCGCATATTTTAAATTCGGAGGGAAAAACAATAGCAAGTTCAACAGTTAATGATGAGGCGGATTTTCAGCAGTATACAAACTCAGCCGTTATATCAGCATTAAACGGCAAAGAAAGTTTTCTTGCAAAGAGTAAAATTACAGATGCCCTGGGGCAGGAAAAAACCGTAATGAGTTATTCCTATCCATGTAAAGATGAAAATAACAAGGTTAAGTATATTGTATATGTACAGATGGACTCAGAGTCAATTGAGGAGAGCCTGACACAGACTACGAGAACTATTCTTATAGCAGTTGTTATTGCCCTTGTTATCACAACAATACTGGGGCTTTTGTTTGCAAATACTATTACCACACCTATTGCTGCTCTTACAAAAAAGGCTAATCTTATGGCAAAGGGACGTCTTGACCAAAAGGTAGCAGTTAAGGGAAATGATGAAATTGGTCAGCTTACAAAAAGCTTTAATACAATGGCTAAGGAACTTAGAAAAACCATTGTTGAAAGTGAAGAACAAAGAAATAAGCTGGAAATTGTACTTCACAATATGACAGACGGCATACTTGCCTTTGATGACAAGGGACAGCTTATACAGATCAACCGTTCTTCATATGAAATGATTGAAATTGATGATGTTAAGATTTCTCTTAAATGGCTTTTTGATATGTTTAAAATTGACCTGTCGGATTTAGACGGAAATTCAATTAAAGAGCTTGTTGTAAATGGCAGAGATGATAAATATATATCTGTTGCAATTATACCCTATATACTTAAAAAGAAAAAAAGACAGGAAAAGCCTGACGGTATAATTGTGGTGCTCCATGACATTACTAAGCACAGACAGCTTGATATGATGCGTCAGGAGTTTGTTGCCAATGTAAGCCATGAAATTGGCACACCTCTTACTACAATAAAGGGCTATGCAGAGCTTTTGCTTGATGGTGCTATTGATGATAAGTCAGTAGCCATGGAATTTTTAAGGGAAATTAATGTAGCTGCTGACAGAATGAAGCTGTTAAGAGATGATTTGCTTGATCTGTCCAGATTTGATACCAAGGTAAATAAGTTTAATATGGAAGATGTTAATCTTGTAAGCCTTGTTTCAGGCTGTTGCAGGCAAAATCTTATTGTTGCCGATAGTAAAAATCAGAAGATAGTATTTAACCCGCCTGAAAAGTCTATGTATATTTATGCCGACCCGGGCAGAATTAATCAGGTTATAACCAATATTATGTCCAATGCTATGAAGTATAGTGACAATGGCTCAACCATAAACATAAGGCTTAAAGAAACCGAAAAAT
>CABVEG010000350.1 GCA_902497185.1 uncultured Eubacteriales bacterium
ATATGAATAATCTTATGAAGCAGGCTCAGAAAATGCAAAAGCAAATGGAGCAGGCTCAGCAAGATCTGGAAACAAAAGAATTTGAGGTAACAAGTGGCGGCGGTGCCGTTAAAATTACCATTACAGGAAAGAAAGTTATTAAGGCCATTGAAATTAACCCGGATGTAGTCGATCCTGACGATGTTGAAATGCTTCAAGATTTGGTAATGACTGCTGTTAATGAAGCAATTCGTCAGGCTGACGATGCTGCAAATGCTGCAATGGGCGGCATTACAGGCGGCTTGGGAAATGGTCTTTTCTAGGAGATAGATTAAATGAATTATTATGGTGAGTCTGTAACAAGACTTATTGAACAGCTTTCAAGGCTTCCGGGTATTGGCGGTAAATCAGCCCAAAGATTAGCCTTCCATATTATAAATATGCCCAAAGATGAAACAAAGGCTCTTGCAGACAGCATTATATCAGCAAAGAATGAGGTTAAGTACTGCTCTGTATGCTGTAATCTGACAGACAGTGACCCTTGCCCAATATGTTCAAGCAGCAAACGCAGGCGTGATATTATTATGGTAGTTGAAAATCCAAGAGATATGGCTGCTTATGAAAGAACAAAAGGCTATAACGGACTTTATCACATATTACACGGTGCAATTGCAGTAACTAAGGGCATTGGACCGGAGGATTTAAAAATAAGAGAACTTATTAACAGACTTGATGACAGTATAAGTGAGGTTATTATTGCAACTAATCCTACTGTTGAAGGTGATGTTACTGCTATGTATATATGCAAACTTTTAAAGCCTTTAGGTGTAAAGGTAACGAGGATTGCAAACGGTGTGCCTGTAGGCAGCGACTTGGAATATATTGATGATGTAACGCTTTCAAGAGCATTAGAAGGCAGAAGTGAAATGTAAAGGAGAAAATATGAAAATTATAGAACCCTATTATATAATTGAGGATGAAATTGATGCTCAAAAAATGATGAGGACTATTGAGCGTGCAGGAAGAACCTGCTACAAAAGCGAACATAACATTTCTGACGGCAGTGCAGAAAAGTTTATTTCTAATATTATTAAAAGAGGTCATGAATCTGTTATTGAGCATGAAAAAATTACAGTCAGATTTATATGTGACAGAGGTGTAACTCACGAAATAGTAAGACACAGACTGGCAAGTTACTCTCAGGAAAGTACACGTTACTGTAATTATGCTAATGATAAGTTTGGTAATGAGCTTACATTTATTAATCCTTGTTTTTGGAATGAAAATCAAGAAGAAGACAGAGCTAAAATGGAGCTTTGGAAAAAGTCAATGCAGAATATAGAAAATGAGTACAATGAGCTTATTGCTCTAGGTGCAAAGCCTGAAGAAGCAAGAAGTATTTTGCCTAACAGCTTAAAAACTGAAATTGTAGTTACTATGAATTTAAGGTCATGGAGAAACTTTTTCAAACTTAGGACTGCACCTGCGGCACACCCACAGATAAGGCAGATCGCAAGTGCTTTGCTTACAGAATTAAAAGAAAAGTTACCTGTTGTTTTTGGTGATTTATAGAATTATTAAGCCATTGTATTATTGCAGTGGCTTTTATTATCTATAAAAAAATCAAAAAATATCTTGACAAGAATAAGAAATTATATTAAAATGATAATGTTATAGCTGTGCCGCTGTGGCGGAATTGGCA
>CABVEG010000351.1 GCA_902497185.1 uncultured Eubacteriales bacterium
AAATAATAAACAGACAAACTTTGTGCGACCGCAAAATGCTTTTGAATTCTTATCTGCTTTTGACAAGTCAAAAGCAGATAAACAATAATTTAAATCACCTGAGCAATATTAAATCTGCTATTTACAAGTATATAAAACTGAGGAAATTCTCTCACTATATTCCATAGACTGCCACCGGCAAGAGCATAGTTTTCAATTAAATTCAACTTTGCATCAATGCTTCTTAAATTTTCAAACCACACAACGTGCTGTTGATCGTTTTCCGTATAATAAAAATAAGGTGCCTGTTGGTAATCGTCATATTCAATTTCGCTGCCCTTTTCAAGTGCAAGCTCTACAGCCTGCTGAGGTGAAAGGGATTTTGCCATGGTACCTTTAACATAAGGTATTTTCCAGTCATATCCATAAAGAGGGATGCCCATTAATATTTGCTGTGATGGTATTTGCGTCACACCATAGCTTATTACCTTTTCAACATTTGGAAGAGGTGCAACGGGAAGGGGAGGGCCATAAGTATATCCCCACTCATAAGTCATTAAAAGTGCCAAATTAGCAGCTCTTCCCAGACCGAAATAATCATGTGATTCATATAGAAGCCCCGGCTGTGTTGAGGAGGTTTTAGGAGCAAGGGCAACAAGGCTGTAAAAGCCGTTATTATTTAATTCTTCAGTAAGACGAGTAACAAAGTCAATATAATTTTGTCTGTTTTCAACAGGCAGATATTCAAAGTCTATATCAAGTGCTCTGTAGCCCTTTTCCTTCATATTGGTTATGATATTATTTATCAGAACTTGCTGCAATTCAGGATTATTTAACAATATTCCTGCCAGTTCATTTGAAAATGTGCCCTGACTTGTAAGAGTTGAAATAAGCATTGTAGGCATAACGCCATAGTCAAGTGCAATTTTTATAAGATTATCATCATTAGGTGCTATTAAATCTCCGTCATTTGTAAATCCATAAGTAAATATTGTCATAAATGTTAAATAAGGAAGTATCCTGACAAGCATATCCAAAGGTATTTCAGGATAGGTGTAGCCGTTTAAGGCTATTGACCTTGTTGGGTTTACGTTTTTGTATGTTATGACTACAGTATCTCCGATTTTAATATTATTTGCAGTAAGTGTGGGATTGTTTCTTAAAATTGCATTTACTGTTGTGTTATACTCTCTTGCAATAAGGTCTAATGTTTCGCCTTCTGTTACAATATGCCTTATTTCGGGTATAAGTATAATTAAGTCCTGTCCTGCAACTAAGTTGTCTGGATTTGTTATTATATTTGTGCTTAAAAGAACTTCCGGGGTTATGCCGAATTGTGAGGCTATTGATGTAATTGTGTCCCCCTGTTTTACGGTATATATTTCCATTTAATCATCTCCTTTTTGTAAATATATGTTGACTGTCTCTTTTTTATTAGTTGCATTTATACTGATTTGGATATATAATTAAAATATTATTGAAATGGAGGATTTGTATGAAAAGAATTTTTGCTTTTACTTTGCTTTTAGTAATGCTGTTTAATTGCTCTGCCTTTGCAAATGAAAAGAGTGAGGCATTTTTAAATTCAGTAAATAATGAAGATATTAATGTAGGCTCTATAGGGGGAGAATGGCTGGTAATAGCTAAGGCAAGGGGAAATGATGATAAAGAGTTTGAAGCCTATTATAACAAGCTTTGTA
>CABVEG010000352.1 GCA_902497185.1 uncultured Eubacteriales bacterium
CTTGAGGTTTGTCGTATGATAAGGGAATTTTCAAATGTTCCTATTATTATGGTTACGGCAAAAGGCGAGGATATGGACAAAATTATGGGTCTTGAATACGGTGCAGACGATTATCTTACAAAGCCATTTAATATTCTTGAATTAAAAGCAAGAATTAAGGCTATTTTAAGGAGAAGTGTTCATTCGGTTGTTAAGGAAGAGCCAAAAAATAGTATAATTAAGGCTAAGGATTTGGAAATTGACCTTGAAAGCAGAAGATGCTTTATTAAAGGCATAGAAAAGAATTTGACAGCAAAGGAATTTGATATTCTTGAGCTTTTGGTCAGAAATCCGGGCAGGGTATACAACAGAGAAAATCTTATGAATACTCTATGGGGAAGAGATTATCCCGGTGATGCCCGTTCAGTTGATGTTCATGTAAGGAGATTAAGAGAAAAAATTGAGGCAAACCCTAGTGACCCTCAGTATATTCACACAAAGTGGGGAGTTGGTTACTATTTCCAGTAAGTTTTTTAATTGGATAAAAGGCATTGATTTAAGAAGTGTTAAATTTCAGATGTTTCTTACCTATCTTATTATTGGCATTATTCCTTTGCTTTTTTTCCTTTTTAATACAACAAAAACTCTTCAGGGATATTTTGAGGATGTTAATGAAAAGGAAGTTCTTTATCAGGCAAATAAAATAGCGGGTAATATACAAAAAGCAAATTACTTAATTGACAAAAGCAAACAGGAGCAATTTTGGCAGGATTTGGATGACAAAAGTGCAGAAGAAAACTGCCGTATTATAGTTGTAGACAGCAATGGTTATGTTGTTGCCGATACTAACGACATAGTAGTGGGTAAAATGTTTATTGTACCGGAAATACTTGTTGCTCTTGCAGGCAGGGACGAGGCTAATTTAAGAAAAGAGGAGCAGGCAATATATGCATCAGCTTATATTGAGGATGAAAATTCCAATAAAATAGGTGCTGTCCTTGTTGTATCCTCTTTTGTTGAGGTTTATGAGCTTATAGGTGAAATATCCCAAAAATGGTTTATAGTCACACTTTTTATGGTAATTATAGTTATTGCTTTGGTTATATTTATGTCACAGATAATATTTGGTCCTCTTAAAAATGTTCTTGATACAATTAAGAAGATTTCAGCAGGTCAGCTCCAACAGAGAATTGAAATAAAGGGCAAAAATGAGTTTACGGAGCTGGGTGAGGCGGTCAATACTATGGCAAAACGACTTGAAGAGGTTGACCAGTCAAGACAGGATTTTGTTTCAAATGTATCCCATGAGCTTAAAACGCCATTAAGTTCCATTAAGGTTTTAAGTGAATCATTGCTTCTTCAGGAAAATGTGCCTGTTGAAATGTATAAAGAATTTTTGCAGGATATAAGTTCTGAAATTGACAGAATGACAGATATTGTAAATGACCTACTTGCTCTTGTAAGAAATGACCCTAATGAGGCAAAACTTATGGTTACTGACGTAGATGTAAACAAAATGCTTAGGGATATTGTAAAGAGGTTATCTCCTCTTGCATCAGACAAAGGTATTGACCTTTCATTTCAGGCGGCAAAGGAAGTTATTATAAAAGGTGATGAGGTAAAGCTAAGTCTTGCAGTTTCAAACCTTGTGGACAATGGTATAAAGTATACACCAACAGGTGGTCACGTT
>CABVEG010000353.1 GCA_902497185.1 uncultured Eubacteriales bacterium
TGGAAACCTCTTCCAAGGTAATTGTACCATGCCGCATATTCCGTGTCAATACCTCAATCTTAAATAACTCCAGGCTGTTTAATTGGCCTGGAGTTTATTCCGTAATAATGCTTTAAAGATTTTGCCGCTTAATTTCAGGTTGATATTTTTTCTTTCGTAATCTAAATACAACTATAACAGAGACTAACACAATAACTGCCGCTAAAATAATTGCTGTTACAAGTTTATAAGGCCAGCCCTCCATATTTATATCATAAACATATTCTATGCTATCTTCATTCGCATAATAATACAAATATAGCGATTGCCCGTTCCGTAAACTATATATCAGACAGCTTATTCCGAAATAAGTGCCCTGCGGATTACCCATTATATTTACAGCGTCCGTTAAAAGCATCCCTTCATATAATTTATTAACCTCATTACTGCCTGGCAAATCTTTTCTTTCCGGCTCGACCTCAAAAATTGCGTTTTTTTCCATTAACGCTAAATCCATTGACGCCAACACAGATATACTATTATTTAATACAATAATACACAAAACTGAAATGATTAGCTTTTTCACATTTATGTACCCTCCTTAATCATAATATTTGATGCTCTCAATGCTTCAAATTCATTTTAATTTCTCTCGCTAATGATGAAAAGCTTTACAAAATGCTTTTGGCAAGCTGAAAAAATCACATTCTTTAAAAATTAATGTTCTAAATTGATAACTTGCTGAATCATTCTTATTAAACTGCCGCTACATACGGAAGCTTGCCAGAATTCGAACAGGCGGCCGACGCAAACTGATGTATTGTTATAACGGTTCTGCTTGGACGCTTAAATTTTTTAAAATATTAAAATCATCCAAATTATAGATAGTCACACAAAAATCGTTATATATAAAGATTATCCTATTTCCAGCGGGTCCTCCCCAACCAGTCTCGTATGTTCTTATGAGCACATCTTGTTCGTGTCCTCCGATATTTAATCGCTCCAGCTTATCATGCATAATACTGCAGTTTACGCTGCAGCCATATCCGTTAAAAACCGCAGTTTTATGCTCATAAAAATTTTGTACCGCGCCAACATTTTTTAAATATTCTAGTACACCCCCTTGCGTTAATTCCTTGTTTTCATCTAAAATTATTTCAAGCATAATGGATATATTAGAACTGTTTGCACTATTGTATTTTAAAAAATATTCTATGCCGCAGCCCTGTTTGACTGAATAAAGTTCTTTATATAAGAATATATTAGTCAAAATACTGTCATTCTCATAGCCATTAATTATAGGAATTGGTATTCCTTTGTTTTGAATATACTCTGCAACAGCGCCAAATTCATTAAGAGAATATTTGTTGCCAGTTTGGTCTGGCGATTGTATCCATTCTTTAAATTCTTCTATGGTAGAAAAGGAATTTCGTAAATAAGACGGGGCTTCACCGCCTGAAAATACGCTCATAGCTCCTATCATAATAAGCATAAGCATTGCAGCCATTATTTTATATTTCATAATTAGCCTCCTATACGGACGGCGTCTTTAAAAATTCAATATTTCTATTATATTTAACAGCCCGCACAGAATATATTGTCTAAATTATTACCCTCAGTTTACAAAAAAGACGGTCAGAAGGCATAAAATTTGCGTCCTGCTGC
>CABVEG010000354.1 GCA_902497185.1 uncultured Eubacteriales bacterium
CAACAGCAACCTACGATATGCTTGGCAATATGCTTACATCAACAGATGGAAAGGGGAATACTATGGAGTATACCTGTAATGCTTTATATTTGGTTACAAGTAAAAAAAGGCACCATTTGCAGTTAAAAATAATGAAAATATAGAGTATATTGATTATAGCTACAGTTATGATAATGCAGGCAATCTGCTTAGTATTATACTGTTAAGAATAATACAAGGTGAAAATGTGAGTAAATGAGTGTAACTAAGGATGGATTTAAGGACAGATAACTTTATATCTGGGATATTCTTTAAAGTAAATCAAGAAAAAAACGTGTGTGACACAAATCAGCAAAGTCAAATACCTTGGATATAGTTTCTATATGTACAAAGGTAAATGTAGATTTAGAGTACATCCCAAATCGGTAAAGAATATGAAAAATAAAATCAGAGAGCTTACAGACAGAAGAAATGGGTATTTAGTAGTAATAATAGAATGATATAGCTTGCTTTGGATAATAAGAAACTCGGTGAATGGAGATACCCTAAATTCACCGAGTTCTATTTGAAAATATGTGAAAACTAAAGAACTTACGCATATCGAGCGGTACGTACGGTGGTGAGAGGTCGGCTAATCAACTAATGGCTAGCCGCCTACTCGATTTTATATAAGTATTCTTTTGGCACCAACATAAGTTCTTGTAGAATAGTTGTCATAAAGATTTGAAATTTTAACATCTACAGTAGCTGCGTGTATATATTCACCGTTACCTATATACATACCAACATGGGATACACCGCCGCCTCCTGTGTTGAAGAATAAAAGGTCCCCGGGTCTTAACTCAGACTTACTTACTGAAGTACCGTTTGATGCATACATACCACTTGAGCTTCTGTTTAATGTAATACCAAAGTTTTTGTAAATACAGTAAACAAAGCCTGAACAGTCAACCCCTGATGTAAGGCTTGTGCCGCCCCATACATAAGGTGTACCTAAATATTGCTTTGAGAAGTTTACAATTTCAGTACATTTTTCTTCAATTGGGTCAATATTTTCAGGTTTTGTACCATTATGAAATGTAACATTTGCAGAATATACATATCCTGTCTGACCTTCATCATCCTGTACATAAACCCAACCGTATTCAGCACCTAAAACAGTTAAATTGTAACCTGAAGGGAGAAGTCTTATTTGCCTAGAATCATTTGAAGAATCTGCCTTCATATCAACAGATGCCTTACAGCTTACATAAACATTAGGATTTGTATTTTTTGCAGGCATAGCATTAATAATTTCGCCTTTATCAATAAGACCTGCAAAAACTGTGTCTCCTGCAAAGACATATGATGTATTAATTGCGGCTACAATACAGCCTAAAATAAAAATAGTATTTAACTTATTAAATAATTTCATATTATCACACTCCAAAATAATTTGTTTCACAATTTAATGTAAAATATTAAAAATGTTACGCAAATGTTACGGAGATTATTCTATAACAATATGGAATAAATGTCAAGTATTTCCTTGTGATTTGCAGAATTTAATGCGAATTTTGAAATAATTTTGAAATAACTTTGCGACAATTTATTTCAAAAAAATTTGTAAATTATAAAGAATGTTTCAATAAAATTTTAGCAAAAAAATTATGTATTATAAAA
>CABVEG010000355.1 GCA_902497185.1 uncultured Eubacteriales bacterium
ATTTTTAAAAAATTGCTAATTTCTCTTGACTTAAAGTTAACTTTAAGTTGTATAATTATAATATAAAAGCTTTTACTCAAAAAAGGTAAAGCAAAAAAGAAAGGAGATTAATTATATGGCTTATTTAGGTGAAGAAATTAAAAAGTTAGGTTTTGGTCTTATGCGTTTACCACAGCAGGAGGGTAAAATAGATATTGAACAAACAAAGAAAATGGTTGATATGTTCTTGGAGGCAGGTTTTACTTATTTTGATACCGCATGGGCTTATGCAGGTAGTGAGGACGCAATAAGACAGGCACTTGTTGAGCGTTATCCAAGAGATAAATTTCAGCTTGCAACCAAAAATGCTGCATGGATAAACTGCAAAACAAGAGAGGAAGCTATTGCACAGTTTGATACTTCATTAAAGCAGACAGGTGCCGGATATTTTGATTTTTATCTTTTACATAACCTTGGTGAAGGAAGAACAAAGTTTTTCGATGATTTTGATATGTGGAGCTGGGCACAGGAAAAGAAGAAAGAAGGCCTCATTAAACACATAGGCTTTTCATTCCATTCAACTCCCGAAGAGCTTGAGGAAATACTTAAAAAGCATCCTGAAATGGAGTTTGTTCAGTTACAGATAAATTACGCAGATTGGGATAATCCTGCAATTCAGTCTAGAGGCTGTTATGAAATGGCGAGAAAGTATGGAAAGCCTGTTATTATTATGGAACCTGTAAAGGGAGGTCTCCTTGCTAATCCGCCTGAAAGTGTTGAAGCCATTCTTAAAGACGCTGAGCCTGATTCTTCTGCTGCATCTTGGGCAGTGCGCTTTGCAGCTGATTTAGATGGCATAATTACTGTTTTGTCAGGTATGAGCAATATAGAGCAAATGAAAGATAATCTTTCATATATGAAGAGTTTTAACGGTCTTGACAATAACCAAAGAAAGGTTCTTGCAAAGGCTCAGGAGGCTCTTAACAGTATACCGCTTATTCCATGTACAACCTGCAATTACTGTGCAAAGGTCTGTCCAAAGGAAATAGGTATTTCAGGTTCATTTACTGCTTTAAATATGCTTACTCTATATAATGATATGGCACAGGCAAAGCATCAGGAGGAGTGGCTTGTAGGCGGTCATGGCAGAAAGAGAGCATCAGAATGTATTAAATGCGGTAAATGTGAGGCAGTATGTCCTCAGCATATTAAAATCAGAGATTGTCTTGATACCGTTTGCAAAGAGTTGTTGTAAAATGCTGTTAATGTATTTTTTGTTGGAATGATAATTTTATAAAGCTTTAATTTGAAACGGAGTGATTTTTGTGAATAATGTAATGCTATGGGCAGGTGCAGGTCAGATAGGTATGGCAATTGCTCGTAGGATGGGTTATGGAATGAAGATTATTGTGGGTGACAAAAAAATAGAAAATGCAAAAACTGCAGCAAAAATTATGAATGATGCCGGTTATGATGTAATACCGGTAGAGATGGATTTGTCTTCACGTAAATCTATAATAGAGTTTATTGCAGAAGGTCAAAAATACGGTGATATTAAAATGCTTGTAAATGCGGCAGGAGTTTCACCGAGTCAGGCTTCAGTTGAAACTATTTTGAAGGTAGATTTATATGGAACTGCTGTTTTGCTTGAGGAGGT
>CABVEG010000356.1 GCA_902497185.1 uncultured Eubacteriales bacterium
TCGACAGCCTTGCAAGAAATGCTCGCATTTCTTGCAGTTCACTAAGGTAGGAACTACCAAGTTTTCCGCAATTTTGACGTTAAGAACGTCAAAATCACAGAAAAGTTCCTGTCCTCGGTCGGGCAAAGCTCGACCTGCGGATTAAAGTCTGCGACGCTTTATAATTTTTGAAAGTTACATTTTCGTTAAATTCAAAAAATTTGCGAAAATTTAGTTTTTTGACAATCTGAAATCAGACCTTAATTGGTCTGATTTTTTTATAGGCTATTTAATTCCCTTTCAATATCTTCTCTTTTAACCGTACTTAATGCTGAAATATAGCCATTATTTGCCTTTTCAAAATATTCCTTAGCCTTATCAATATCCATCTCAGCCTTTGAAATAAGTCCCATATAATAAAGGCTTTCTGTCATTGATTCTCTGTAGCTTAAAGCCTTTTCAAAATACTCTTTAGCTTTTTGTATATCTCCCTTTGTATAATATATTTGACCCAGATTATCCCAAGCAGGAGCATAAGCATCATTGTCTGCAAGAGCTTTATTTGTAAGTTCCTCTGCCTTGTCGAAATCCTCTTTTAAAAGATAGAAATAAGCAAGGGTTGTAAGAGTGTTTGGATTTATATAATTAAATTTCTTTTGCAAATCTTCAATAGTTTCTATTGCCTTGTCAATATCTCCAAGTACCCAGTAACAGCTTGATATTGCAAGAGGTATAAGTTTTTCAAAAAGCACCTTTGTATTTATTTTTTCTGCTCTTTGAAATATTTTTAATGCTTCCTCTGCTTTTCCCTCGTGGAGAGCATCTAAAGCATAGTTATAAAGTGCCTTAACATTTCTGGTATTCCTTTTTACGGCTATTGTGTAAAATTCCTTTGCCTTGTCAGGCTTTCTGAAAAAGTAATACATATTACCTATCATACCTAACACATAGTTATGGCATACAATGGCGCTTATAATAAGATATGCAAAAAATGCGGGCACAAGCCACCACTCTGAAAGCTGCATTAAATGCACAAGTATTATAAATGCAAGCATCATATAGCCTAAAAACATATATCTCCAGTATTTAACCAAATCAATTTTTTGCTGTTTTTTGTCCATTTTTCTTCTTCCTTTTTTCCTTTGTTTTTTTCTTTTCAACAGAATATCCGAATTTACCGAATTTCTTTCCCAGACCAAAATATTCACCATGGGAATAACATATAGGTTTAGATTTCTGGAAGTCAAATTTTCCTGTTTCGTCCATATATTTTTCATCAGCAAGAGCTCCTACAATCTCTGCAAGAAATACGTGGTGAGTACCGAGCTCCAAAATTTCCTTAACCTTACATTCGATCGATATTGGACTTTCTGCAATTATGGGACAGTTTAGATGAGGCGCCTTTTCTTTTGTAAGTCCCATTTCTTTAAACTTGTCATAGTCCCTTCCGCTTCGTACTCCACACCAGTCGGTTGCCTTAGTAAGCTCCTCTGTAGTTACATTAATTACAAATTCTCCTGTCCTTTTAATAATATCGTAAGAATATCTTTCAGGTCTTACTGAAATATAGGTCATAGCAGGGTTTGTGTTTATTGTTCCTGTCCAGGCTATTGTTATTATATTGCTGTTTTCCATATCACCGCAGCTAACCATT
>CABVEG010000357.1 GCA_902497185.1 uncultured Eubacteriales bacterium
TATACTTATTTTACCCTTCTTGTTTGGGTTTACGATACTTAAAATCGTATAAGAAATTATACCCATTGAAATGCCTTCTGAAATACTTGAGAAGAAAGGCATAGCTATCATACATATAAATGCAGGAATAGCTTCAAAAGAATCATTAAAGTTAATATTTGCAACATTTGTTACCATATAAAAGCCTACTATAATAAGTGCAGGAGCAGTAGCAAATGACGGAATTGCAAGGAAAATTGGTGATAAAAATAATGCTGCTGCAAATAAAATTGCAGTAACCAACGCTGTTAAACCGGTTCTTCCGCCTTCAGTAACACCTGATGCACTTTCAATATAAGTAGTTGTAGTGGATGTACCAAGAACAGCACCTGCTGTTGTTGCAACAGCATCAGCTAATAATGCACCCTTAATTCGTGGCAGTTTACCATCTTTATCAAGAAGACCTGCCTTTGAAGATACACCGATAAGTGTACCAATTGTATCAAAAAGGTCAACAAAAAGGAACGCAAATACAACAACAATAAAGTTTACAGACAAAATACCACTGAAATCTAACTTGCAAAATACAGGAGCAATACTCGGTATAGAAAGACCTGAGCTAAAATCAGGAAGTAAAGAATAAAAACCTGCATCAATATTTGGCACATATAAACCAAAAATCTGGCATATAATTCCTAATAACCAAGTAATAAGTATACCTAACAGAATATTTCCCTTAATATTTTTTGCAACTAATATAGCTGTAATAATTGTGCCAATAACTGCAAGTAATACAGTAATGCCAACATCATGCATACCTACTGTTCCTGCTTCCAATCCGTTAGCCTCTACATAACCTTCAACTGTAAATAAAGATAAACTTCCTGTTACAATATTGGCATTTTTTAAACCTATAATTGCAATATACAAGCCTATACCAACAGAAACGGCAGTTTTAAGCGACATCGGAATTGCATTAAATATTGCAGTTCTTATATTAGTTAATGATAACAGAATGAATATAATACCTTCAACAAATACAGCTGTAAGGGCTATTTCCCATGAATAACCCATACCTATAACTACGGTATAAGCAAAATAAGCATTAAGTCCCATACCCGGAGCTAAAGCAAAGGGGTAATTTGCCAATAATGCCATTAATAATGTACCGATAAATGCAGCAATTGCCGTAGCAGTGAATACTGCACCTCTGTCCATTCCTGCGTCTGCAAGGATACTTGGATTAACAGCCAGTATATATGCCATTGTCATAAAAATGGTAACACCTGCTAATACCTCAGTTTTAACATCAGTATTGTGCTCTTTTAGCTTAAAAAACTTTTCCAACATAGAAACGCCTCCTCAAAATTTTAATTACTTAATAAGTATATATATTATTTTGTCAAAGGTCAATATTTTTTTTGTTTTTTTTAATTTTTTGTTAATAATTTTGTGCCCTGTACAAGTTTACACACAATATATTTTGTATAAAATGCTCAATTTTAATTATTTTTTTATTATAACTTGCCAAAATTGTTCATTTTTGTCAACCATATCTATTATGACATATTTCGGCTTTAAAGTTTATTATAATATTATCAAAAAATCGGATTGATATATTTCTGAATTTAAAAAGACGTGTCAACGACAC
>CABVEG010000358.1 GCA_902497185.1 uncultured Eubacteriales bacterium
AATTTTTTATTAATATGAAACTATCCGTCACTTGTATTTAATATTATTATACATAACTTGACGCAATATTTCAACACTTTATAAAGATTGTTTAGTATTAATAGATAAATATTTATTGTAAATGATCTCATTTATAAACGAACTACACATTAAATCGACAAAACAGACAAATAAAAAAGACCTGCCACAAATCAATGCAGCAGGTCAGTAAAATCAACAATATTCAATTTCCGTTCCGTCAAAAAACTTTATAATAATCTTACCATTTTCATAAATGGTTATGTTGTCAAGTATCCTTATTATAAAATTCGTATCAACCTTATCTATATGTTCCGGGTTTTCAGTAAGTTTCAAAAAATCCCTTGCTCTATAGGCTGTAAGTAAATCATCACCATTTGCCTGCACCGTCCACTTAGCTTTACAGCTTTCAATCTTGTCAATAATGGTGTTCCAAGCAATAATAAAAATCTTTTCAATACTACTTTCTTCAATATGTCTATTATTACAGCCTTGAACCCCTTTTTTCTTATATCGTCCGTTACACTGCCATACTTTCCTTTGTTGACCACCATTCAGCCAAGTTTTTCTGCCGAAAGCTCTGCCACATTCACCACATATTATCTTTCCATAAAAAGGATTGCTTTCTGTTTTGTAAGAATAAGAGTTCATAAAATGGTCTTTAGTATATTGTTTCCTGCGTTGCATTTCAAGTTGGACGCATTCCCACATTTTAGGCTCTATAATTGCCTCGTGGTCCTCCTCGATATAAAACCTTTGCAGCTCACCCTCATTCTTTTTCCTTGTCTTTGTAAGGAAATCTACTGTATGCCCTTTCTGTAACTCAGCATCGCCCTTATATTTTTCATTTGTGAGAATACTTTGAATTGTGGTAGACTGCCATTTATAAGTGCCATCCCATTTAGGTATTTTCTCCCTTTCAAGTATGCGTTTTATATAATTAACGGTTTTTCCTGCGAGGTATTCCTCGTAAATCCTTTTTATAATCTTTGCCTGTTTTCGATTTATAACCAGCTTGCCGTCTTCACCCCTGTCATAACCCATAAATCTCTTTGTAGATATACCATATTCACCGTTTTCATATCTACGCCTCAATCCCCACCTTGTATTTTCCGAAATAGACCTTGATTCGTCTTGTGCCAGTGATGATAGGATTGTAAGCAGCACCTCCCCGCTGCTCTCTAGTGTGTTTATCCCCTCTTTCTCGAAGGTTATTCCTATGCCAAGAGCTTTAAGCTCTCTGACATAATTTAGACAATCGAGGGTATTCCTTGCAAACCTTGAAATTGACTTAGTAATTATTCTGTCTATTTTTCCGTTTCTACAATCAGCTATCATTCGATTGAAGTTGTCACGCTTTTTGGTATTTGTTGCTGTAATGCCCTCGTCAGCATATATACCTGCAAACTCATAGAGGGGATTGCTTTCAATATAATTTTTGTAATACCTTAGCTGATTTTCATAGCTTAATAACTGCTCTTCTCGGTCTGTGGATACCCTGCAATATGCCGCCATTCTCAGCTTTCTTTGGCTTTGATTCCGGCTGCTTGTAGCCGTCATTGAAGTCTGATTTGCGGGTATAACTGTAATGTTTCTTGCC
>CABVEG010000359.1 GCA_902497185.1 uncultured Eubacteriales bacterium
CTCATCACTTGTTTTGCACCGCTATTTTACTTTCGCGTAAATTGTAATTTAGCTTTTCTTTGCAGTTACAACGGACGACCACTGGTCGCCCCTACATTTAGGCTGATGCAGCTTGTAGGGGCGTGCATTGCACGTCCGCTGTACTTGGCTTTTAAAGACAAATTATAATTTATTATATTTGAAGCTTATGTTTAAACTCTTTTTCAGCACTTCTCTGCGCATCCTTCTTAGCTATATCCTGACGCTTATCATAAAGCTTTTTACCCTTTGCAATAGCTATATCCACTTTAACAAGGCTGCCCTTAAAATAAACCTTTAAAGGCACTATTGTATGTCCGTCCCTTGTGACGGCACCAATAAGTTTATTAATTTCGTATTTATGCAAAAGCAAGCGTCTGTCTGCCAAAGGGTCATGATTAAATATATTTCCCTGTTCATATGGGCTAATGTGCATCTGCTTAATAATAGCCTCACCGTTTTCAATGGAAATATAGCTTTCCTTTAAATTACACTTTCCTGCCCTCATAGACTTAACCTCTGTACCTGTCAGAGCAATGCCTGCCTGAAAGGTTTCTAGTATGAAATAATCATGGTAAGCCTTTTTATTCTGGGCAATAAGTCTGTTTTCACTTTTATTCTTAGGCATTTTTTACTCCTTTCCTTAAATTCTCCAGCACCTCATAAGGCACCTGTAAACTTCCGTAACCCGTACCTAAATCAATTTTAGGCTTATTTGCTCCGTGGAAATCACTTCCGCCGCTTAGCTTTAATCCGTTTTTTTCGGCAAGAGCTTTTACATATTTAATTTCAGCAGGGCTGTGAGTTGAATAATATGCCTCAATAGCATAAAGTCCGTGGTTTGCAAGGTCTGAAACTATCATTTCAAGACGTCTGTCGGACAGCTTATAAAGCAGGGGGTGTGCCAAAACAGGAAGTCCTCCGCTGTTTTTAATAAGATAAACAGTATCCTGCCAAGGCATAAGATTCCTCTTAATATAAGCAGGCTTATCCTTACCTATATATCTTTCAAAAACCTCATTATTTGATGATGCATAGCCTGAGGCTATAACCTCACCTGCAATATGTGCTCTTGTTACAATTCCGCCTCCTGCCCGCTTTAAAACATTTTCATAGCTAATATTAACTCCAATATTATTAAGCTTTTCCACCATTTCAATATTGCGCAATTTACGGCTTTCTCTCAAGTTTTCAATGGCAGATTTAAGCTCTGCGCTCTCATCACTTACGAACAGACCAACTATATGAAGTTCATTATTTTCATACTCAGTAGAAATCTCAATGCCCGGTATCACCTCAATACCAAACTTTTCTCCGTAATATAATGCTTCCGGTATACCATCTAACGTGTCGTGGTCAGTAAGAGCAATAGCCTTTAAACCCTTTTTCTTACCATAGGCAACAAGCTCCTTTGGCGTAAATGTTCCGTCAGAGCAGGTGCTGTGTGTATGCAAATCAACGGTATTCATATTAACTCACCTCTTATATATAATAAAACAAATTGGAAAATTTAACAATAGTAAATTAAAATTATTGTTTAGCGTAGCAAACAAATTATAACTTTGTCTTTAAAAT
>CABVEG010000360.1 GCA_902497185.1 uncultured Eubacteriales bacterium
CAGGCTTATAAAAGAGTCATTTCAAGGTGAGGCTTATAGTGTAGGTCAGGACTTAAATGTGTTATGTCAGAAAAATGACGAAAAAAGACAAGCTCTTGTTAAAAGCAGTAATATTGCAGTTACTCTTGCATTAATTATAATCAATGGCTTTATTGAAATTTATACTCTCCTTGGAGGAAATATATGGGACAGTAATTTTATTATTTATAATGGCGCCATTGAACGTGGAAGTATTTTAAGTGGTCAGTGGTACAGATTAATTACATATATGTTTATACACGGAAGTCTTACTCATTATTTGGGAAATGCCCTGTCTTTATATATTTTTGGACAAAGAATTGAAAAATATTATGGTAAGAGGAATATGCTTATTCTTTACTTTGTATCAGGCTTATTTGCAGGCATATTCAGTATGCTGTTTAATAATGGTATGGCTGTAGGAGCATCAGGAGCAATATTCGGACTTATGGCAGGTGTACTGACATATACAAGAGTAAAAAAACACTCTATGGATGGCTTTCACAGCTACATTATGGTTATTTTTGCCATTATTGGCATATTCAGCGGATTTTTAATGGATAATATAGATAACTGGGGACACATAGGGGGATTTGTTTCGGGTATTATTACAAGCCTTGTTATTTTGAGAGGAGATAAAAATGAAAGCATTTAATGAATATATGGAAATAGAAAGTAAAAAGGTTTTTGGCAACAGGCGAGTGGTTTTTGGCGAAGGCAGAATTAATGCTGAAATTATGCTCATAGGTGAGGCTCCCGGGGGAGAAGAGGATAAAATCGGCAGACCCTTTGTGGGAAAGGCTGGCAAAAATTTAGACCAATTTCTTGAAATAGTTGGTCTTGACAGAAGTGACCTTTATGTATCAAATGTAGTTAAGTTAAGACCCTATAAGCTGAGTCCAAAAACAAACAAGCCTGTAAACAGACCGCCTAACAGAGAAGAGCTTGCTTTTTTTGTGCCATTGCTGCATAAGGAAATAGAAATTGTAAAGCCTAAACTTATAGTTACATTGGGAAATTTTGCACTAAAAAATGTGCTTATGGATAATAAGGCATCAATAGGAGATTATCACGGCAGACTTGTAGAGGCAGACAATAAAAGGCTTTTTCCTCTTTATCATCCTGCTGCCATAATATATGACAGGGCAAAGGAAGAGGTATATATTAAGGATCTGTACAAGCTAAAGGAAATATTATGAAAAGAAAATTAAAATACATAATTTTGTTTTTTATATTAATACTTGGAGCGTTGTTTTTTAAATTTACTGCTGATTTTTGGCTAAGGCTTATGCCTGAATGTTATTTTCTTAAAACAACGGGCTTTTACTGTCCCGGCTGCGGGGCAACAAGGGCTGTGGTTTATATGCTCAATGGCAGATTCATAAAGGCTTTTATGTATAATCCGGGAGTTGTAAGCCTTGCTTTAATAATTGTACTTGCCTTTGCGGAAAAAATTACGGACAAAAAAATACTACCTCAAAAAGTAACATTTTGGGTAGTATTTATTGTAATATTATTTACTTATTATATTTTAAGAAATTTTACATCATACCTGAGTGCATTGTAGCA
>CABVEG010000361.1 GCA_902497185.1 uncultured Eubacteriales bacterium
ACAACATCGGCATCCTGCTCAATTGCGCCTGATTCTCTAAGATCTGACATCATAGGTCTATGGTCTGTTCTTCCCTCAGGTCCTCTTGAAAGCTGCGACAGCGCTATAACGGGAACATTAAGCTCTCTGGCAATGCCCTTTAATGAACGTGATATGTAAGATACCCTTTGCTGATCAGATTCGTTTTTATTGCCTGTACCCTCCATAAGTTGCAAGTAATCAATAACAATTAAACCTAAGCCCTTTTCAAGTTTCAGCTTTCTGCATTTTTCTCTCATACTAATGGGATTAATTCCCGGGGTATCATATATTTCTATAGGTGCAGCTGATAATGTACCCATAGCCATGGCAATACTGTCAAACTCCTCCGGAGTAAGGTTACCTACTCTAAGCTTGCCTGAATCAACAAGCGCCTGTGATGACAACATTCTGTTACCAAGCTGTTCCTTTGACATTTCAAGACTGAATATAGCAACAGGTACTCTTTTTTCAACAGCAGCATATTGCGCTATGTTAAGAGCAAATGCCGTCTTTCCCATTGAAGGTCTGCCTGCTATAAGTATAAGATCAGAATTCTGAAGTCCCGCCGTTAAGCGGTCAAAATCCTTAAAACCTGTTTCTATACCTGTTATTCTGCTGTTTGACCTTGTTACTTTATCGATTTTTTCAATAACCTCAGCCATAACTCTATCCATTGATACAAAGTCATTGCTGTTAATATTTTGTGAAACTTCTAATATATCCTGTTCAGCCTTTGCTATAACTGTGTCAACATCATCACTGCCCTCATAACAGTTGTAGGATATGCTGTCACCTACCTTTATAAGGCGCCTTTTTATTGCCTTTTCCTTAACAATATCAACATAGTGCTTTGTTTTTGCTGTTGTTGCAGCTAAATTGCTCAATGCAACAATATATTCTATTCCACCTACCTGCTCTAAATATCCAAGTGATTCAAGTTTGTCCTTGGCCATTACAAAGTCAACAGGCTTATTATTGTTGTATAAATCTATAAAAGCGTCAAATATAATCTTATGGGCAGGACTATAAAAATCGGATGACAGCAAATTTTCAGCTGCAATTCTGACTCCGTCCTCATCAGGGTAAAGCATACAGGCAAGTACGGCCTGTTCCGCATCATTATCATGGGGTGGTATTCGGTTTATATAAGAATTTTCATTATTATTTTCAGCCATAATACTTACTCCCTTTATTAATTATTTATGCCTCTGATACGGAAATCTTTAGCTTGGCTGTTACATTTGGATGAAGTTTAATACTTGCCTCGGCATCTCCTACAGCCTTTATAGGATCAACCACAATCTTCTTTTTATCAATGTTAATGTCAAACTGTTCATTTAATGCTGCTGCTACTTCTTTATTTGTTACTGCACCAAAAAGTTTACCGTTATTGCCAACCTTAACCTTTACTTTAACGGTTTTTGTTTCAATTTCCTTGCCAAGTTTCTGTGCAGCTTCAAGCTCTGCTTCAGCCTTTGCGGCAGCTTCTGCTTTCTGTCTTTCAAGTTTTTTAATATTGGCAGTATTTGCTTCTACTGCAAGACCTTTTGGCATTAAGGCAGC
>CABVEG010000362.1 GCA_902497185.1 uncultured Eubacteriales bacterium
TTTTTACAGATATACTGAAAATGTCATAATATCTTCATTTATACCTATTATACTTAATGTACTTTCACCTTTTATATATGGTGCAGTTATGGCATATCTTCTCAATATAGGAACACGATGTATTGAAAAAAGAATTTTTGCTAAAATAAAATACTTCCAAACAGATAATGTTAAAATAAAAAAGAAGGAACGTATTTTATCAATAGCTTTAGCCTTTATTATTTTACTTGGTGCAATTATAGGTTTTGTGTCCTACATAATACCGGAAATAATGTCGTCTGTACAAAATATAATAAATGTTGCAATAGGCTTTGACTATACGGGTATGAAAAAATGGATTGATAATTTCCTGATACAAAATCATATAGTATTAGGGTCAGAAGCCTATAACTCACTTATTACTTCCATTAATAACATTATTGACACATTTACGGACTGGCTTAAATATTTGCCTAATATGATATGGTCAATAGTGAGCCATGCTTTAAGTATTGCTTCATCTGTCGTAAATGTTATAATGGGACTTATTATTGCTTTTTATCTGCTTATTGATAAAGAAAAGGTTATTGTTTTCGGAAAAACCGTAATTAAGTGTATATTTTCAGAAAAGCACTCTGACTTAATTATAAGAAATATTAAATTTATAAACAATACATTTAACAGCTTTTTTGCAGGAAAAACATTAGATTCATTAATAATAGGCATTATATTCTTTATTGGTGCAATTATACTTAACATACCTTATCCAATGTTGTTTTCAATTATTATTGCAGTCACAAATATGATACCTTATTTTGGTCCGTTTATAGGTGCTGTACCGGTAACTATACTTACGGTTCTTGTATCTCCTTTAAAGGGTATATGGGTATTAATATTTATTGTAATTTTACAGCAATTTGACGGTATGATTTTAGGTCCTAAAATATTAGGTGACTCAATAGGTCTTAAGCCTATAGGTGTTATATTTGCAATTATTGTAGGCGGTGCCGTTGCAGGACCTTTAGGTATGTTTTTCGGTGTACCTTTATTTGCCTGTCTGTTTAAACTCTTTTCCAATTTTATTGACAGGATATATAGTAAAAAATACAATGTAGAGGAGGCAGAACACATTGACAAGTCCTAAAAGAGGTAATATATTTGCACTGGGATTAATATTTTTTATGGTAATATCTATGGCTGCTATATCAGCAATAATTGTATTTACAGGTGTTGATCCCGAAAAGGCATCCCTTGTAATTACAGTTGTGCAGGATTTAATTATTTTTCTTCTGCCTGTATTAATTTATTGTTTAATAACCCATACAAGGATTTCTGAAATAATACCTCACGAAAGATTATCTTTGAAAAATATATTGTATATTATACTTCTTACAGTTTTAATATCGCCTATAATACTTGTGGTTTCATCAATAACAACATTGTTTTATTCTTCATATGATAACAATGCGGCAATATTTTCCATTATTGACAGTCTGCCTATGAGTCTTTGTATTCTGGCGCTTGCCGTAATGCCGGCAATATTTGAGGAGCTTACTTTCAGAGGCATAATACTTAGCAATTACAAATCTGTAAGTCTTTT
>CABVEG010000363.1 GCA_902497185.1 uncultured Eubacteriales bacterium
ATCTACACCGCTGGAGTTGTTAATTTTTATCAACCACACCAGTTGACAAAGAACCTTTATTTCAGATATTATATTACCAATTAAGGTGTCTTTTATAAGCCTTAAATACTGAATGAGTCTTTAAATCCAGATTTATAAGTTTAATTACGCCTTCTGCATAATCTTTAAAATATGCAGAAGGCGGCAATTCTATTTTTTCAATGCCGTCATAGCTTTCAGCACGTCCCTTGCAGGGCATCATTAAATTTACATAATTACCCCATACCGAGTTCCAACCTAAATCAACAAGTCTTTTTCCTTTTGAAGCATTTTGAAAGCCTGTCTGATTATAATATATCTCCACCAATATTTTTCTTACTTTTCTGCCGTTTCTATAGACAATATAATGTGGATGCTTGTCGTATTCATTAACAGCTTTTTCGATGGTATTTGCAAGCTCCTCAACACTATAGGGATAAAATAGTTCTATTGGATAATTTGTTATTCCATCTTTACTTGAAGGAAATATGACAATATTATTTTTTTCATCTATAAACATTTCAATATTTCCTGTTTTAGAAAAAATATTTTCCATATAAGATCCTATCTGCTTTCTACTCAATATATGTTCTTAAAGTACCTATATTCTCAATATAACACTCCACAACATCTCCATGATGAAGGAATTTAGGCGGCTTAAATCCCATACCTACTCCTGCCGGAGTGCCCATTGAAATTACAGTGCCTGCCTTTAATGTCATACCCTGACTTAATTCTTCAATAACATGAGGTATATCAAATATAAGCAGATCAGTGGTACTGTCCTGACGCAGTTCTCCATTTACATATGATTTGATTTCAAGTACGGGCGGTCTTTCAAACTCATCTTCCGTTACAATACAAGGTCCCATAGGAGTAAATCCGTCAAGACTCTTACCGAAGTACCACTGCTTATGTCTTGTTTGGAGATTTCTTGCGCTAATATCATTTAATATTGTGTATCCAAAAACATAGTCAAAGGCATTTTCTCTCTTTACTTTTTTACAATCCCTGCCAATAATTACAGCAAGTTCACATTCGTAGTCGAGGCTGTCTACAATATTTCTGTATTCTGATATTGTGCCGTTATGAGGTGTACATTCATTTACTCTTTTTGAAAAATACACTGCATAAGGTCTTTCTCCTCCAAATGCCTCTTTTTTGTAACGTGCAGATTCAACAGCATGTGCCATATAATTTATTCCAAGGCATATTATATCCTGCTTGGGTTCGGGAATTGGGGCAAGTATTTTTGTTTCCTGTATTGCTATAGGATTACCTGCCATGGCACATAGGACCTCAGCAGAGCTTCCTGATTCAATTAATTTATTCATGGATTTAAAGGGTAGAGGATATATATATTTGTCAGTTAATGCACCTACTGAAATTTTATCTAAATGAACAAAAGTAACAAGCTTCATAAATTACATACCTCCTTGTTTCTTTAAAATT
This sequence comes from uncultured Eubacteriales bacterium, assembly GCA_902497185.1. Taxonomy (GTDB): domain Bacteria; phylum Bacillota; class Clostridia; order Lachnospirales; family CAG-274; genus Gallispira. The sequence continues at coordinate 1,471 of CABVEG010000363.1, forward strand.
TGGCTTATTTTCTATGCTTTAAGTATATCACATAGTAAATGTAAATTAAAGTAAAAATTTTGCAAAAAAAATAGA
>CABVEG010000364.1 GCA_902497185.1 uncultured Eubacteriales bacterium
TATCTGCAGGTCGGAGCGTGATGCCTCAAATGTAATTACATCTGCGTCCATACTGTCTATGGCAGGAATAATATCCGTAAATTCACTGTAACACATATGAGTATGAATTTGAGTTTCAGGCTTTACTCCACTGTGCACCAGTCTAAATGCAGGTATTGCCCAATCAAGATAATCCTTTTGCCAATCGGTTTTTCTTAAGGGCAGCTTTTCTCTTAATGCAGCCTCATCAACCTGAATAATTCTTATTCCATTTTTCTCTAAATCCAATACTTCATCACGAACAGCCAATGCAATCTGATAAGCGCACTCCTTCAATGATATATCCTCACGTGTAAATGACCAGTTGAGAATTGTAACAGGACCTGTCAGCATACCCTTAATCGGCTTTTTTGTAAGGCTCTGTGCATATACCGACCAATCAACTGTCATAGGTTTTTCTCTTGAAATATCACCCCATATAACAGGCGGCTTTACACAACGTGTTCCATAGGACTGAACCCAAGCCTTTTCCGTAAAAAGATAGCCCTTTAGGTTTTCTCCGAAATACTCAACCATATCATTTCTTTCATATTCCCCATGAACAAGTACATCAATACCAATTTTTTCCTGAAGAGAAATACACTCCGCAATTTTTTGCTTGTTGTATTCAATGTATTGATTAATTGTAATTTCTCCCTTACGATAGGCGGTACGGTTTGACTTAACATCAGCAGTCTGAGGGAAAGAACCTATTGTTGTTGTAGGAAACAAGGGCAGCTTGAATACTTCTTTTTGCAGTTTTTCTCTTTCATCAAAGTCAGGCAGTCTTACAAAATCATCAGCCTTTATAGCTGCAACACGTTTTTTTACATTTTCATCACTGCAATCTCTGTCAGTTGAAAAAAGTTTACAGTTATTTTTGTAAGCCTCTGTTTTTGTACCAAAGGTTAAAATATACTTTAAGTCCTTTAACTCTGAAAGCTTTTCTTCTGCAAAGGCAAAATACCTTGTATACCTTTCATCAAGCTTAGTTTCATTCTTTAATGTATAAGGAACATGAAGCAGTGAACAGGAGGTGCCTATTACAATTTCACCGCAATGCTCCTTTAGCTTATCCACAATTTCACGGGTTTTGGCATAATTATTTTTCCATATATTTTTGCCGTTTACAATACCTGCAAACAATATTTTATCTTTTGGAAAGCCCTTTTCCTTAATAAGTGCAAGTGACTGTTTGCCCTCCATAAAATCAATACCAATACCGTCAAAATCAAGAGCTGCAGCCTCATCATAGCAATCTCTTATATCACCAAAATAGGTCTGTAAAAGTACCTTAATTTGTTTTTTGTTCAAAATATTACCGTATAGCTGCTTAAATAATTCAACATCATCTGCTGACAAATCGTGTACAAGATATGGCTCTGAAAGCTGCACCCATTCAGCACCCAAGGAGCTAAATTTCACAAGAATTTCCTTATATGCCGATACAACATCTTCAATAATATCAGTTGTCCTTTTACTTCCTGTAAATCTCAAAAGTTTGATCAACGTAAAAGCGCC
>CABVEG010000365.1 GCA_902497185.1 uncultured Eubacteriales bacterium
GTAGGGGAGCATATTGCTGAAGGTATGTCTTTTCCTATTATTACAGGCTTAACCTTTGAAAGTGCTGCTACAGTTTCTTTTATAAATTCGGGTGTTGTACCACAGCAGCCGCCAACTATCCTTATACCGTATTTATTCATTTCAAGTATATAATCAACAAATTCCTTTGATGTTATATTATATGTGTTTGTTACAGGATCGGGAAGTCCTGCATTTGGCTTAATAACTATAGGAAGATTTGTCCATTTTGAAAGCTCTTCAATTATTGGCAAAAGCTCCTTTGGTCCCAATGAACAGTTTACGCCTATAGCATCAACACCAAGTCCCTCTAATGTAAGCGCCATTGACGAAATTGAACAGCCTGTAAATGTTCTCATATTTTCCTCAAATGTCATTGTAACAATTATTGGCTTATCACTGTTTTCCTTAGCTGCAAGAACACCTGCTTTAACTTCATATAAATCTGTCATTGTTTCAAAAACTATGATGTCAGCATCTTTTCCTGCAATAATTATTTCCTTAAATATATCATAAGCATCTTCAAATTTAAGAGTGCCTGTAGGCTCTAAAAGCTGACCTATAGGTCCTATGTCAAGCGCTGCAAAAGAATTTGTTCCCTCACAGGCTTTTTTTGCATTTTTTACTCCTGCTGAAATAATTTCATTAACAGAATACTCACAATCAGAAAGTTTATATCTGTTTGCTCCGAAGGTATTGGCATAAACAATGTCAGAACCTGCATTAATATAGCTTTTATGTATGTTTATTATTTTTTCGGGTTCATTTATTCCCAAAAGCTCCGGAATACCTCCAACTTCAAGACCTTGTGCCTGAAGTACTGTTCCCATAGCTCCGTCTAATATTATATAGTCCTTTTTTAATAATTCTTTAAAATCCACAGTGTGTTCCTCTCTTTCTGTATTGACAGGTTTTATTCATATTACATATAGCACAGCCTCTTTTCTTTTGAGGAAGAGGTTTGTCAGATACTCCAATAATTGCAGTTACGGATTTTCTGGGTATTAAAATATTACTGTCCGTAACGGTAAGCCCTATTTGTTTGTCGGCATTTATTGTTTTAATAAAGCTTTTTTGTATATCAATAGGCAAATCTCCGTAGCCCGGTGAAAAACGCCACGTCATATACTTTATATCAAGCTCATTTCTTATAACATTTTCTACCTCATTACAAAGCTGTTCAATAAGAGTGCTTGCCATAGAATCTGTAATAAGGGCAGAGCTCATATCCGTTATGTTTAATCTGTTTATGAGCTTATCTGCTTTATCTGACAGTGTGCATGCCATAAGTATGGCACTGTTACAATCCTCTAAATGATTGTATATTGAATTGCCTCGAAGTATAAGCTCAGTGTTAGCAAGTTTAATATAATTATCTTTTTTCTCTAATTCAAAAAATTTGTAGCAATATCTGTAGTTAGCTTCATTTAAAAGATTTTTTTCACATTCTTTTAAAATGGGAGTAATATTATTTATATTAATATCATCCTTGTATCCCATATATCTCAAAGCCTCA
>CABVEG010000366.1 GCA_902497185.1 uncultured Eubacteriales bacterium
TCATTTATACCATCACCAACCATAGCAACCTTTCCCTTTTCCTTTAAGGAACGAATAACACTTTCTTTTCCGTCAGGAAGTACCCCTGCGATTATTTCATCAACACCTGCCTGCTTACCAATAGCATTTGCTGTTCTTTCATTATCTCCCGTAAGCATAACTACACTAATACCCATATTCTGTAGTTCTTTGATAGCCTTTGGACTATCTTCTTTAATTGTGTCAGCAACAGCAATAATACCTATTAATTTTTTGTCCTTACAGAAAAATAAAGGTGTTTTACCCTCCATGGCAAGCCTTTCAGCCATTGACTTTATATCATCAGATATATTTGCCTGCCTTTCTGCAAATTTTAAATTACCACCTGATAATTCAACTCCATCAATCATGGCACTTAAACCATTTCCCGGTAAAGCCTGAAAATCTGTAACTTCATCTGATTTAAGCCCCATATTTTCTGCCTTTTCCAATATTGCTTTAGCAAGAGGATGCTCACTCTTTTTTTCAATGGAATATGCATTTGACATAAGTTCATTCTCGCTTATACCCCCAATAGGTATAATATCCGTTACCTTAGGCTCACCCATTGTTATTGTTCCTGTTTTATCAAGAGCCACAATATTTATCTTTCCTGTTTCTTCCAAAGATACAGCAGTTTTAAAAAGGATACCATTTTTTGCACCCATACCATTACCAACCATAATGGCAACAGGTGTTGCCAGACCCAAAGCACATGGGCAGCTTATAACAAGTACTGAAATTCCCCTTGCAAGAGCAAAGCCTATGCTTTCGCCCAGCAAAAGCCATACTATAATTGTAATAACAGCTATTGTTATAACAGCAGGCACAAAAATACCTGATACTTTATCAGCTACCTTTGCAATAGGCGCTTTTGTAGCTGCCGCATCACTTACCATTTTTATGATTTGTGACAATGTAGTATCCTCACCAACTCTTGTAGCCTCACATTTTATAAAGCCTGATTGATTTATTGTTGCTGCTGATACCCTATCCCCTTCGGTCTTATCAATCGGTATACTCTCGCCTGTCAAAGCAGACTCATTTACAGCACTGTTTCCTGAAATTATAACACCGTCAACAGGAATATTTTCACCCGGCTTTACAACAAAAATATCACCCTTTTTAACCTGCTCTATTCCAACCTCTGTTTCAATTCCATTCTTAACTATAACTGCGGTTTTAGGTGCAAGTTTCATTAAGCCTTTTAAAGCATCCGTTGTTTTTCCCTTTGACATAGACTCCAGCATTTTTCCAACGGTTATAAGTGCCAAAATCATTGCCGCTGACTCAAAATAGAGTTCGTGCATATAGTGCATTGCCTCATCAGCTCCGCCATTTACCTGAGCATATGTCATTGCAAAGAGTGCATAAACACTGTATACAAATGATGCTCCTGAGCCTAATGCAACTAAAGTGTCCATATTTGGTGCTTTATGCCAAAGGCTTTTAAACCCGCTGATAAAAAACTTTTGATTAATAATCATAACAGCAATGGTAAGTAAAAGCTGAACCA
>CABVEG010000367.1 GCA_902497185.1 uncultured Eubacteriales bacterium
TATGGGAATTATAAATCAATACGGCTTAAATACAGCCTTATATTTGGCAAAAAGAAAATTGAAAAGCAAAAAGGATATGTATAGCCTTTATTTAAAGAGGGAGGACAGAAATTCCCTTGACCTGCCTTTACTTGAAATAAAGCCTCTTATTTCTTTGATTTTATTTGCAGATGGAGATATTTCCAAAAGTCTTGAGTCCTTTCAAAATCAGACTAATTACAGCAATTATGAAATTATTGTGGTAAGCAGCAGAGATATTGAGTGTAAGGCAAGTGCAGTAGTTGTGGAATATGGCTGTGACAAAAATACAGCCTTTAAAACAGGGCTTGAAATTGCAAAGGGTGAATATGTTGCCTTTGCTGACAGCAATGTTATTTTAAGTGATACGGCTCTTTATTATATGGCACGTCAGCTTATGTACGATGATTATGACATAATATACAGCGATGAGGATATTGTTGAAAATGGAATCAGAAAAAATCCTTTCTTTAAGCCCTGTTTTTCACCCCATACATTAAGGAGTTTTAATTATATTGGCTTTGCATTAATAAGAAAAAGCCTTATTTCAGATTTTAATGACTATTACGGTTTGCTAATTGATTTATCTTATAAACAGATAAAGGCGGCAAATGTTGAGAGAGTTCTTGTACATTATAATAAGGCTTTAAGAGAAGAAAACCCTTATATTCAAAAGGAATTTAATGATAAAATAAGTATTATTATTCCCTCAAAGGATAATTATGCTGTTCTTAAAAGGTGTGTTGACAGCATAAGAGAAAAAAGCAATTACAAAAATTATGAAATAATAGTTGTGGATAACGGCAGCAATGAAAGCTTGAAAAATAAAATATCCGATTTGGCACACAAATATATTTATAGGGAAATGGAATTTAATTTTTCCAAAATGTGTAATATAGGTGCAGAAAATGCAGAAGGGCAGTATTTATTGTTTTTAAATGATGATACGCAGGTTATATCGGAAAATTGGCTTGAAAAAATGCTCAATTATGCTTCTCAATCCCAGACGGGAGCTGTGGGCTGTAAGCTGCTTTATCCCGAAAAGGGCAAAATTCAGCATTGTGGTGTTGTTAACATTAAAAATGGTCCTGTTCACGGCTTTTTAGGCTTTAATGACAATTCGGATTTGTACTTTGGCAGAAACAAATATGCCTATAATTATTCTGCCGTTACTGCTGCCTGTATGATGATTGATAAAAGCAAATTTATTCCCTTTGACGAGGGACTGTCTGTAGCATATAATGACGTGGATCTGTGTTTTACTCTTATTGAAAAGGGGTATTATAATGTATGTGTAAATTCTGTAAAGCTCTTTCACTATGAATCCCTTTCAAGAGGTGATGACAGAAGAAATAATGAAAAACTGTTAAGGCTTTACAGTGAAATGGAAAGGCTATATAAAAAGCATGGCAGCTTTGTGTTTTATGACAGGTTTTACAACAGAAACCTTACACAGCACAGGGCTGATTTTTCCATAGAAAATATTGAATATATTAACAGAGGAAAA
>CABVEG010000368.1 GCA_902497185.1 uncultured Eubacteriales bacterium
CGGACCTCTGTGCACAATTCTGTCCATCATTTTTTCAATGACCTGTTCTCTATTTTCAAGGTTTCCCGTAAAACCACAAAAACCGCACATATTATTCGCCTCCATACATAGTTAAGTATAGTATACTATAATTAGTCAAAATATTCAAGAATTAATAAAATGTTTATTATAACAATGCATCTCTCCATAAGCAAAGACTATACTCTGCCTTTAATCACTTAATATTCCTTAACCTTTTGCCTAAAGCAAACTAAAATCCGGTGTTTGAAAGAAATTATAATTTACACTCTATAAAGCTCATCCACATCAGGTTCTTCAAGTTCTCTCTTAACACCATTATATACAACAATCTTATCCTTTGCAGTAATTTTTCCAATTACCACAGCCTTAATCCCTGCCTTTTCAAGCTCTGATAGCATTTTATTTTCATTATCGCATACAATAACCATTGAACCGCTTGAAATAAGTCTTAAAGGGTCAACTCCAAGCTCCTTACATATAATGGCTGTTTCATTAAGAACAGGAATTTTATCAGCATAAATCTCAATACCAAGTCCGGCACAATCAGCAATTTCCCAACAGGCTCCAAGAATACCACCCTCCGTAACATCATGCATAGCATGAGCTCCAATACTTGTCCCTATTTGCCCCTCTTTTATAACTGAAAGATTTCCACTAAGCATTTTAGCCCTCTCAATTATTTTTTTATCAATATTCTTCAGTTTATCTGCCATATCATTGGCAAAAATTGCAGTTCCCTCCATAGCTGCATATTTAGTCATTATTACACTGTCGCCAATTTTAGCTCCTTTGGATGGAATTATCTTCTTTGCTTTGCCTATTACCGTACAGCTTAAAACAGGCTTATTAACGGCATCGGTTATTTCCGTATGTCCTCCTAAAATAGCAATATTTACTCTTTCGGCCTCACTATACAAATCTTCTATAATTTTTGAAATTTGCTCCTCTGTTATTTCAGCAGGGAGAAGTGCCGTAACCATTATACCAACAGGTTCGCCGCCGCTTGATGCAATATCATTTGTATTTATATTTATTGCAAGCCTGCCTATATCCTCAACAGCCCCTGTTATAGGATCCGTTGACAAAAGACAAATATTATCACCCATATAAACAGCAGCACAGTCTTCACCTACAGAAGGCTTTAACAAAACTTCTTCTCTGTCTACACTATGATTGTTTACAGGCTCAATCACTATTTTTTCAAGTACACTGTTTGGCAGCTTACCTATTTTCATATTATTATCCTCTTTCCAATATCTATATAACCGTATTTTTTTAAATTTAAAAGTTTTGACGGATTTTCCGTCGCCATTCTCAATGCAGATTTCAGCCCCACAATTTTTGACATATTGCTGACAGCCTTTTTAATGGTTAAAATACTGCCTGCAAGTCTGCCCATACCGTCCCTCACGGAAAAATCATCAACAATAACATTTTTGCCGCAGAAAACATAACTGCCCTTTTCACAACCCATTGCCTCCATAGCATCAGTTATAAGT
>CABVEG010000369.1 GCA_902497185.1 uncultured Eubacteriales bacterium
ACTGAACTCTCATAATTCCATGCAAAAGAAAGATATCAAAAGTTATGATTTGGAGCTTTGATCAATTCGCCATTGGAGAATAACAATAATAAAGCACGTCAAATGACGTGCTTTATTATGTAAGATATTAAATTACTTAATTACAATTGAACAATTTTTAGCATTTGCAAATGCATATTCAGTTATTGATTTATCACCAAGATAATCCGTAAATATATCTTTGACATTCTCTGTTTCACGAAACCAAAATTCAATCGGATATTTATCTCCGGACTTTGCATTTGCAGGAACATCAACTTCAAATGACATAACTGTACCACTGCCATCATTATCATTACCTGATCCATACGTACATACAAACACACCTTTAAACCCGTCAATTTCATATGGTTCAACAATCATAGACAGATAAGAGGCTACCGGACCTTTTGTATAAGCGAATCCTCCAGTTCGATTATTAATTTTTGTTGTAAGTCTCTTATCATAATTGATATGAACTCCTGTAGCACACCAAGTACATATCGGTGCATCAACATTATAAGTAATTGTTACAGTTTCTCCCGGCTTAGCTGTATAAGTCCGCATATTATTTGCCAAAAGATAAAGCTTTGGCTGACATGCTGCACTTACCATAATATTGCTTATCATAGATACAGTAAAAAGTATACATGCAAACAATGATGTTATAATTTTCTTTAAAGATACTTTCATTTTATAAACCTCTTATATCATAGTATTTACAGTACTGTATATATAATATATCATTTATACCAGTAATTGTCAATGGTGTTAATTCGACATATTTAATTAAAAGGAAGTCACCTAGACTTCCTTTTTAACTTTATTTGACAATTATGGTAAAATATTTCCAAAAATCAAAGAGTCTTTTATAACAAGTTAAGTATATAATATTATTATGACCATTAATTTATTTGTTAAAATTCACAAAATTTTTGGAATTGATAAAAACCTATTGCATATTATAAACTTTTATTATATAATAATAACAAACCAAATTAAATGGTTAGGTTCATAGCAATAAAAAGGAGTAAGTATAATGAGTAATAATAAAACTATGTATAAACAGCATGGTGTATCAGATGTAAAGAATAGTTTTTACAAAATTGATCATGAAAAGGGTTTTTATAATAAAGGGGTTCGTACTTCTGAAGAGAGCAGAGAAAAATTAGAACGTAGAATTAAAGAGTTGAAAGATTTACTTTCATCAACAATTAATTAATAATGCAAACAACTACTCTATCTGTATGAGTAGTTGTTTGCAATTTATTGTAACATTTAAATATAAAAAAACGGCTGTAGGAAAAAGGGGACAGTAAAGAACACATTTTACATAAAGGGAGGATGCGTAGAGGTAGGAAACTATCTGTAATTTATTTTTTTAACTACGTATAATTATAAATGAATAATAAAAATATTTTTGGAATTGACTTTTTGAAAAAGGCTCCATTTTTGAAAACTAATGATATTGTATGGGGGACATT